>CADBRG010000228.1 GCA_902797015.1 uncultured Lachnospiraceae bacterium | reverse complement strand
TCGCCGACCGCACCACAGATCGGAATGGGATCTCCAAAGATTCCCGCGTCCGTCATACCGTATTCCGCCCCGGAAGGCTTCACCTCCGGAAGCATGCTTTCCGGTATTCCAAATACCTCTAAGAGCTTCGGATCCCAACGGTCTTTTTCAATGTCATAGAGCATCGTGCGGGAAGCATTGCTCCTGTCTGTTGCATGTGTCTGCCCCTTTGTCAGGTTCCAGATCAGCCACGTATCGATCGTGCCAAACAAAAGCGCTCCAGCCTCTGCCTTTTCCCGTGCACCCTCTGTATGATCGAGGATCCATTCAATCTTGGAAGCAGAAAAGTATGCGTCCGGGAGGAGCCCCGTGGTCTGGTGAATGTAGTCAAAAAGGCGTATATTGTTTTTTGACTGTTCGTCTTTTAAAACTTCGTCCTTCAGCTCGTCAATCCGCACAGCCGTCCGGCGGCACTGCCAGACAATCGCATTTGCCACCGGCTGACCGGTGGTTTTATCCCAGACAACAGTCGTCTCTCTCTGGTTTGTGATGCCGATTGCCGCAATCTCCTGTGCTGTGGCGCCGACTTTTCTAAGCGATTCCAACGCCACAAACAGCTGCGTGTTCCAGATCTCCATCGGATCATGCTCCACCCAGCCCGGATGCGGATAGATCTGCTGGAATTCCTTTTGCGCCACACTCACAACCTGTCCGTCATGATCAAACAAGATGCTTCGACAGCTCGTTGTACCCTGATCCAGTGCCATAATGTACTTTTTCATTGTTTTCTCTCCGTTTTGCCCTATATCGCTCCTGCTATGACTCCACAACAAGTCACATCCGCCGCATCAGTTCCCAGATCCAGATGGCTGCCTCACGCGGCAGAAGCTTGGTAAAGAGCCTGTGGATCACGCAAAATGCCCCGGGTGTTACGACTGCCCAGCCGGCCCGGCTGGCACGCAGGCCCCGCTTGGCCACCTTCTCTGCAGTTGTTGCAAATGGGAAGTGCTTAATGGGAGATTGATCTTCTCCTCCCTTTGCAATTCCGATAAATTCCGTATCCTTGACCCAGAACGGGCAAACTGCTGTGACCACGATTCCGCGTGGAAACAGTTCCATTCGCAGCGCCCTGGTGTAATGATACAAAAAGGCCTTTGAGGCACCATAGATATTGATGTGCTGCAGGGGCTGAAATGCCGCCGTAGAGCACATCTGCAAAATACGGTCGCCCTGGCTCATATAAGGCAGGCACGCCAATGTGACCGCCACTGCTGCCTTGTCATTCAGATCGATCATCCGCATGGAATCCTGAAAGCTGACTTTTGCGTAGTTTCCGATCTTGGCAAATCCTGCTGCATTGACCAGAATTCTGATCTGCACTTGCCTTTTCTGATTTGCTTCTCCCGAAAGCTCTCGCTTTTGTGAATCCAGACACAAATCCGACTCACCGGCCAGAGCCCTCGTCAGCGGATTCTCGTATGCCTCCGCATCCAGCCCTTCCGTTAAATCCGTCGCAATGATGCGTGTTTTATGCTTTAATTCACCGGCAAGTGCTTCCAGCTTTTCTCTGCGCCTTGCGACCAGCCAGATCTCATCAATGTCGTTTTCTGTCTGATCGATGCGCAGTGCAAACGCACGGCCGATGCCGCTTGAAGCCCCCGTGATCAAGGCAACTCTGTTCTCTGGTCTGAGAGTATCCACCGATGGCCCTTCCGAAGATCCTGCAGCCACATCTGCTCTCCCTGGTGACACCTGAGAGCTATGTTTCCCCCGCCGGACCCGATACCGGATCATCGTAATAAGCACCAAAAGAACGCCCGCAATTCCTGTCCAGAATACGACCGTTCCGAAAAATGCTTTTATCCATTGGATGATCACATCAAGCCACATCTTAAGCACTATCCTTATAACATTATGATATCCGTCACAAATGATTCGCTCTAAATCTGTTCCCGGATCTCTTTCAATTCATCTAAAGAAAACTGATATGCCTCATTGCAAAAATGGCATTTCACTTCAATCGGTTCGCCGTCATCGATCATCGAATCAAGCTCCTCTTTGCCAATGCTGTACAGCACACGGCTGACCCGTTCCTGTGAACAGTTGCATGCAAACGCAGCGTCCACTTTGTCCGTGATTTCCAGCCCCTGGCCTTCCAGGATCAGCTCCAGCATGGTCTCCGGTGTATGTCCCTCATCCAGAAGAGTCGTTACCGGCTTAATATCTGCCAGCACTTTTTCCAGTGCAGCAATCGTTTCTTCTTTTGCATGCGGCATCAGCTGGATGATAAAACCTCCTGCCTGACGAACCGTATTGTTTTTATTCATTAAAACGCCAAGTCCAACGGCCGACGGTGTCTGCTCAGACAATGCAAAATAATACGTCAGATCTTCTGCGATCTCACCGTTTACCAGCTGCGTCGTTCCAACATAAGGGTCCTTTAAGCCCAGATCCTTGATGACCTGCAGCTGTCCCGGTGCGACCGCGCCGCCCACATCAAACTTTCCCTTGGCATTGGCCGGAAGATTGACGACAGGCACAAGCGGATACCCTTTGACGGTTCCTTTCGAATCCGCAGTTACCGTCAGGCCCCGTACCGGTCCCTCCGATGTGATCTTTAAAGTCAGAAGGTCTTTTTCCCCCTTCATCATAATTCCCATCATCGCGCCGGCACTAAGCAGTCTTCCCAATGCTGCCGTGATCGTCGGGCTGGTCCCGTGACGCATTCTTGCTTCCTCAACGAGATTGCGTGATGTGATCGCAAACGCGCGGATCTCGCCATCTGCAGCGATCCCGCGTACAATATAATCTTTGCTGTTATTCTCCATTATGCTGTCTTCTCCTGCTCAACCACACATTCCTTTTTGATGGTTCCGACAAGAGCCTGCAGTGCATCCACGACATGCGGACGGATATCTCCGCCGATCAGGACAAACATAATGTCATCTCCGACTTCGAGCTCACCCTCGTTGAGCCAGACTTTAATATAATTAATGCCCTCCATCTGATATGTTTTTTCGATGGCAGCATTCACTTTTTCCTCATCATATGAAAAATGCATTCCTGTCACTGCAGCTGCACTTTCATCTCCTTCACGTACTCTTGCGCGTGCTGTCTCACGGACAACACCGTTATGTGTTAAAAACATGCCGCACTGCGCAGCGCGCGGATCCTGCTTTGCTTCCTTTAACCATTCGTCAATCGACGGACTTGTTTTTTTCATAAAACTTTATGCCTCCTTAAAAAATCATATGAACACATTATACCTTTGAACAAACCGCTATGCAAATGTAAAACTTGTTTCCGAATGGAATCGTTCTCCTGCCCGTTTTGGTCTTTTGTAAAAACCGAAAGGATATGCGCCCCCAGGTTCATGAGCTGCACACAGACATCATCGTTTTTCAATTCAAATATCACGATCCCGTCAGACCGTTTTTCAAGCATCTTAACCATTGGTCTTCCTTTCTCCAATCCAATCCTTATATAACAAAATCGCGCAGACAAATCCTGTCTGCGCAATCCATATTAGTCTGTTATTTAAATGTCGGCGTCTTCTTCAAGATGCTTGTACTCCGGGACCTCCTGCATCAGTTCATTTGACATGATGTTTAAGATCTCCTGCAGCTTATCCTGATCCTCATCCGGCAGGCGCTTTGTCAGCCTGTCAAGGACCTGACGCAGATAGCTGCTGCTGATGTCATAATAATCCAGATACTTCTGGGTCGGCTTCAGATAGTACTCCCGCTTATCCTTCGTCGAGCGGATCTTTTCCACGTATCCTTTTTTGATCAGATTGTTCACTTTATAGGCAGCATTCGGCGGCGAGATCTGGATGAATGACGCAAACTCATTGATCGTCGGGCACTGCATCGCATAGATTACTTCCATGCAAAACGTCTCAACGGTCGTCAGCGTCGCTTCTCTACTGCTGAACGTACCGAATATCTCTCTGTAAAAATGTAGCTTGAACTTCATATAAACTTCTTCAAATGCCTGTGTTACCGTCTGTCCTTCCGGAAACTTCATCGTACTACCCCCACTACATCTGAACTATTGGATCGCAAATGAAATCTCCGCCTCGACAGCCTTTTTGCCATCTACTGTTGCCACTGCCGTTCCGACACCAACCGGCCCTTTGCGTTTGATGATCTCACAATGCAGCTCTACCACGTCACCCGGAATGACCTGCTTTCTGAAACGCGCGTTTTTTACGCCTCCGAAAAAAACTGTCTTTCCGCGGTTCTCGTCTTCCATAAGCAATGCGACAGCTCCAGTCTGTGCCAGCGCTTCGAGCAAAAGCACGCCCGGCATGACATGCTGTCCTGGAAAATGCCCCATAAAATGCATCTCATTTGCCGTCACACATTTGATGCCGTCAGCGAACTGTCCCGGTTCACAGTTCGTGATCCTGTCGACGAGTAAAAACGGGTACCGATGTGGTAAGATTGCTTCGATTTCATTTGAATTAAATTGCATGAATCTACTCCTATTAGAATATCACTTTTTGTAAAAACTGTACAGATTCCAGATGTCTATTTTCAGGATACAACGACCATTTTGGTGCCATTACTTCTGGAAAACCAATGTTACATTATGGCCGCCAAATCCAAGCGAATTGGAAATTGCACAATTGATCGGATGAGCATATCCTTTGTTCGGAACGATGTCCAGATCGCATGCCTCATCAGGCACCTGGTAATTGATTGTCGGCGGCAGGAAATCCTGTTCCATAGCCTTAACCGTGATGACTGCCTCCAATGCAGCACTTGCGCCAAGCAGGTGGCCTGTCATGGACTTCGTCGAGCTTACCTTCAGATTGTCTGCATGCGCACCAAATGCCGTTCTGACGGCTTTCGTCTCCCCGCTGTCATTTAACGGTGTCGATGTACCGTGTGCGTTGATATAGTCAACGGTTTCCGGCGTAATATCCGCATCGGCAAGTGCCAGCTTCATACATTCCGCTGCACCTGTTCCGGTCGGATCCGGAGCTGTCATATGATATGCGTCACAGTTGGAACCATATCCTGTGATCCTGCCATAGATCTTTGCACCACGTTTTTTCGCATGCTCTAATTCTTCCAATACCAGCGCACCGGCGCCTTCTCCCATGACAAAACCGCTTCGTTCCTTATCAAACGGAATGGAAGCACGGTTCGGATCATCCGCCGTTGTGAGTGCTTTTAATGTGGTAAAACCGCCGATGGAAAGCGGTGTGATCGCTGCCTCTGCACCACCTGCAAGCATCAGGTCCGCATAACCGTCACGAATCTGTCGGAATGCATCGCCGATCGCGTTACCGCCGCTTGCACATGCCGTTACCACACAGGTACAGCTTCCGTGCAGGCCATAACGGATCGCGATATGTCCCGCTGCCATATTTGAGATGGATTTCGGAATGAAAAACGGGGACACACGGTCAAAACCTTTCTCCATGCCCTTTTCCTGCTCTTCCTCAATCGTACGGATCCCGCCGATGCCGCTTGCCATCAGGACGCCCCAGCGGGAACGCTCCTGCCAGGTTTTCTGCTGCATTTCTTCCTCAGATGCTCCTGCATCTTCCTGCATTTCTGCAAGATCCATGATCCCTGCATCGCGAAATGCTTCTACTGCTGCGCACATCGCATATTGGGAATAACGGTCCATCTTTTTGACTTCTCTTTTCCCGATGGTCTCTTCCGGGTCAAAGTCTTTTAACTCGCCGGCGAGTGTAACCTTACGCCCGGTCACATCATAACGGGTGATCTTTGCGATCCCGTTTTTGCCTTCTAAGACGGAATTCCAGATTGTTTCTACATCATTTCCGATCGGGGAAACTGCTCCCAAACCGGTGATGACCACTTCTCTTTTCATACGATCTCCTTATGGCCTAAGCCAATCCAATACCTTATTTTCTGCTTTTATACTGCCATGCCGCCATCGACGCAAAGTACCTGGCCTGTAATGTAGGCATTATCAGGATTTGCGAAAAATGCAACTGCCTCGGCGACTTCCTCCGGCTGACCGAGACGCTTTGCCGGAATCGGCTTCGTCATCTCTTCTTTTGCTTTATCCGTCATGTCATTCAGGATATCCGTCTCGATAAAGCCCGGTGCAATGGCATTGACGGTAATATTTTTTGCCGCCATCTCCTTTGCCATCGTCTTTGTCAT
>CADBRG010000227.1 GCA_902797015.1 uncultured Lachnospiraceae bacterium | reverse complement strand
TGCCTCTCCATGATAATAATACTGTACGTCTTTCGGGGTAACTCCGGCGTCTTCCATTGCCTTCAAAGCTGCATAGCCATACAGCTCGCCTTCGGAAAGTCCGTTTGTCTCGTCGTTGTCAACCGTATACATAAACGGTGTACAACCAACGCCGATGATCGAAACGCTTCTGGCATACTGGTTTAATGTTGTCTGATTAAACTGACCCATATCGTTACTTCCTTTCTTTTAATATTTTCGTTGTACCTGTTGATCCTATTATATGAAATCTTTACCTGTAAAAGCATCGTTCTGATTCATGATTTTGACACAAAATAACGTACGATGATTGTGCGAACGCACAAATGATTTGACGGATTGCAGACGAAGTCATACAATAAACACAGAACAAACATGGAAAAAACCCTGTATTTTAGCGGATTTCGGAGGAAAAACGATGCTTTTATCCCAGCTGATTGCCAGATTAAAGGATTATCGGATCGAATATTACGGAAGCGAAGATACAGACTTTGATCTGCAGACCGTCCGTTATTATGTGCATTCGAATAAAACCATCAGTCCATACACCTTATATCTTGCCAATACGAGACGTCTCCCGGAACCGGAAGAGAATATCAGAGCCTGTATTTTCTGCTACGGAAGCCGGATTGATTTTTCTCCCTATGTCGGAACCAATACTGGTCTTGTATATTTGGGCGAAGAGGTTTCTTCCCAGGAACTCTTCAATGATCTTCTGGAGGAACTGACGGAAGTCGAGCAGATCACAGCAGGACTGCATGTCCTTTCAAATGCACTTTTTTCCGGCAACGGACTGCAATATCTGGTCAACCAGGCAGCCATCGTATTCGAGAATCCGATCTCCGTTGTCGATCTGCAGGGCAAGTACCTTGCCATTTCAGATTGGAGCGGCGAAAAAGATCCGATCGTTGAGGAAGCAGAAAACGGTTATATCAGCGAAGACGGCATGGCGCTGATCCGCCGCATGAAGCTGGATGAAAAGATGCGTGCAACCGGACGGGCGATCTATTTTGACAATCCCATGCTCGGGCACGGTACCCTTCTTGATGCCGTCTACATCCAGGGCATCGAAGTCGCGCATGTCATGCTGCAGGAACTTGGACGCCCCTTTGACCGTTTTGATCCGGAGCTTTTGCACCGCTTCTGCAGTATGGTCGCGATCGAGCTACAGAAAAGCTCTTATTACACGCGGCATAAGGGCGTCATGTATTCCTATGCGCTCTCAGATCTTCTGGGAACACCGGGTGTCAATATCAATGCCGTAAAATCCAATCTGAATTCACTCGGCTATGTTTTAAAAGAAGACCTTTATATTATGGCCATCCCTGCCACCTCCTATTACAGCAGCGACCTGCGGACCGACATCATCCTGCATACGATCCAGCAGATCCTTCCCGGCAGTCTTTACTCTGTCTATGAAGACACGCTGGTCTTTCTCTTTTCCAAAAAACGGTATGAAGGCTTTACTGAATATGAACGGGAACGGCTGACGCGCTTCCTGGAAGCCAATAACTTATCAGCCGGCATCAGCAATTTCTTCGAAAAGCTCGAAGATGCTTCCCGCTTTTATCATCAGGCACTGACAGCTGTAGAGCTTGGCAGCCGCATGGAGGAGCGAAGTGGTCTGTACTACTATCGGGATTATTATATTTTCCATCTTTTGCAAACCTATGAAAAAAATGACCGTGAGCTGCGTTTTCTGATCCAGCCGGGTCTGATCCGCCTGCTTTACTATGACCGTGAGCGTGGCACGAACTTTCTGGAAACACTTGGCGCGTACCTCTCCTATCCCGGCCAGCCCGCCAGAGTCGCAGAGGCACTCCATGTCCATAAAAACACCCTGCTCTACCGAATGAAAAAGATCCGCGAGATCACACACTGCTCTTTTGAAGACGGCGAACAGTGCATGGCATATTACATCTCATACAAGATCATGGATTACCTGGGCGTTCTGACTGACAGTCGTGGAGAAGTGTACGATTTTAGGAAAAATCGAGGATAATCTGTTATAATAACAGATAGAAAGAATCATCGTTCCAGCACTATGGAGGGCATCTGCCATGGCACAGAAACAGCAGACCTTAAGTGACATCGAATACGGAAACCGCCGCGTCAAAACACAGCGTGACGTGCTGCTCGAGAAAATGAATGAACTCCTTCCCTGGCAAAAATGGATTGAGGAGATCAAACCGCACTACTACACCGGCACGCGTGGTCGCAAGCCAAGAAATCTTGAGACCATGCTGCGCATGTATCTGGTCAAATACTGGTTCGGCTGTTCCGATGAAGGTATCGAGGATGCCATCTATGACAGCTATGCCCTGCGCAGCTTCTTAAAAGTCGACTTTTTAAAAGAGCAGGTCCCCGATGCCACAACGCTCGGGCGCTTCCGACACATGCTCGTCAAAAACGGGCTGGACGAGATCATCCACAATGAGATTGAAGAAATCCTGAAAGAAAACAAACTGGTCCTGCGAAGAGGATCCTTCACAGAGCCAAAGCTGCATAACGTATAAAATCAAAAAGGCTGCCGTGTGGCAGCCTTTTGCAAGCTATTTAAAACTATTCAGATACCCCTGCTTCTTCAGCGGGTGTAATATTTAATGCAGTGATCAACCACTTGCCATCTATCTTTTCAACTGTCGCGTGCAGCGTATTTGTGGCCCCCTCAGTCACCTGCAACGAACTGCTGTATTTTTCCATCAGACCCGGCAGCATGTCATTGACCATCTTCTTCTTCATTGCATCTTCACCTTCATTTGCATAAATATTTGCATATTCTTTGACCTGGTCTGTAGAAAAAGAATCCCGATACTCTGCTATAAAGCCTTCTACATCAATGTCATATTCTGTATCATACCCATATGTTACGGTTCCTGTAACCTCTGCTGTCTTACGATTGACAGAAACATCTGATATTTCATAAGAGTTGATCAGATTTGACATTCTTGTAATTCCAGCGTTCACAATCGCCTCTTTCGCTTCATTGTTGAGATCATCCAGTGTCAATCCAGTACGTGCGAATCCAAACCGTTCAAATAAAGCTGACT
The DNA here is from genome assembly GCA_902797015.1 of uncultured Lachnospiraceae bacterium. Taxonomy (GTDB): domain Bacteria; phylum Bacillota; class Clostridia; order Lachnospirales; family Lachnospiraceae; genus SY8519. The sequence goes on along the minus strand of CADBRG010000227.1, from coordinate 508 downwards.
CCAATGCTTCCTCATCCGTAAAGACATCCAGCTGTTGACTCGCCAGAACATCCTCTGTACAATACTCTGTCATCTTAGAAAAATCTCCTGACTGCATTGTCGTAAAGAACCCATCCACTACTGCAACGATTTTATCCTCTGAGCCCAGGCTGTTTTCAATAGTGGTTTCCTTGCCATCTTTATTGCCACATCCTGAAAAAAGAATGACTGCACCTACTATAATGGTTATCATTAAATAAAGATACTTCTTCATATTATTTCTCCTTAAAGTACCTCCGCATAACAACCTATCTTTAATGTGATTCATTACTCTACTAACGCCACCTGTCCAACTACCGCCCAATTATCAGTATCATCTATTGTTTTATAGGTTGTATATCCTAATGGTAAGAAATAAACATCAACCTTATCGCCTACTACGGCATCCTCCTCTGTTCCACTATAGAAAAGATAATATATTTTCTCATAACTACTATTTGCAAGAATCATAAAGGTCTCTTTTTCTTCA
>CADBRG010000226.1 GCA_902797015.1 uncultured Lachnospiraceae bacterium | reverse complement strand
TACCAACTGAGCTAAAGGTGCATATATGTTAAGCGCCACTGTTTCAGACGCGAATCATATTATAAGCGATAGTTTTTGAAAAAGCAAGTCCTTTCTTGCTGAAAATATAGTTTTTTATACGGCTTTTTCCGGCAAAGTGCAAAAAACTGCCGCCTGCGAATCTGCAGACGGCAGTTTTCTTTTCGTTTGATTTAGATCCTGTTTCGCTGAAAAGCTTATGCCAGAGCAGCTGTGATGATTGCCATGGAGTAAACTTCGTCAGCGTTGCATCCGCGGGACAGATCGTTGATCGGTGCGTTCAGACCAAGAAGGATCGGGCCATAAGCGTCGAATCCACCCAGACGCTGAGCGATCTTGTAGCCGATGTTACCAGCATTGATGTCCGGGAAGATGAAGGTGTTAGCATGACCTGCTACCGGTGAATCCGGAGCCTTAGTCTGTGCTACACGCGGAGAAACTGCTGCATCAAACTGCATCTCGCCGTCGATTGCCAGTTCCGGATAACGCTCTTTTGCTTTTGCACAAGCGTTACGCATCTTGTCAACATCCTCGCCCTTGCCGGAACCGAAGGAAGAGTAGCTTAAGAAAGCAACCTTCGGATCTACGCCAAAGATCTTAGCACACTCAGCTGCTTCGCCTGCGATCTCAACCAGCTCGTCTTCGTTCGGCTTGATGTTGATTGCGCAGTCGCCCATTGCCAGAACTTCGTTATCGCCTGTAGCAGCTTCACGAACCATGATGAAGACTGAAGATACGATATTGTTTTCCGGTTTGGTCTTGATCAGCTGCAGAGCCGGACGTACTGTATCTGCTGTAGAGTAGGTAGCGCCACCCAGAAGGGAGTCAGCCTCGCCCATCTTTACAAGCATGGTTCCGAAATAGTTGCCTGCTGCCAGAATCTCTTTTGCCTGCTCCGGTGTAACACCTTTGCTCTTTCTGAGTTCGCAGAACTGAGCAACCATCTCATCCATTTTCTCATAGTTGTCCGGATCAATGATGATGGAACCGTCGATGTTAAAGCCTGCTTTGTCAGCAGCGTCTTTTACTTCGCTCGGGTTACCGATCAGAATCGGGGTCAGGAAGTTTCCTGTCAGAAGACGGGAAGAAGCCTCCAGGATTCTCGGGTCTGTACCCTCTGTAAATACGATTTTCTTAGGATCCTCTTTCAGCTTTTCGATGAGCTTATCAAACATTTTTCTACCTCTCTGCCTTTTGATTATACTTGAACTGTTGCCAGATTCTTTGAAGTGCCTGTTTTTAACAAACAAACGCTCCATTTCTATTCTAGCAAAAGCCCTGTATTTTTCAAGGGAAAGTTTAAAGCAAGTTGTGTGATATTAGAACTTCCTTCTGCTCCCGCACGCTTACCTGCCCCATCAGGTAGTACTCCCCTTCCGGAGTTACCTCGATTTCGAGTGTACCGCCCGGTTGCTGCAGACGATAACCGGCAGCGCCAGTCTGCCGCGCCAGATATGCTCCGGCCGCGGTCGTTCCGCTTGCACACGAGCTCTCCCAGATACATGTCCCGGCCACGGGGACATAAACGAGTGGCAGCATCTCATCATGCGCCTCGTTCAGGAACATCAGCCCGATCGCGTCCGCATGCAGATGCTCACACCAGGAAGCAGCCAGCGCCTCCGCCCGAGCCGCATCCTGCTTCAAAGCTTCGATTAAAAGCTGTTGCGCCTCAATACCTGCCCCGTCTATGATCACATGTGCGATTCCCTCGAACCTTACGACTGTGTACACGCTGCCATCAGGAAACTGTTCTTTGGCAACGGAAATTGGTTTTGGCATATGCACGCGGCCTGACCAGGATTCTCCATGCTTCTCAACCCGGACCTCTACCGAATCCGCCGCGCCGGAAACCCGGAGCAACAGCGTCCCCTCTGAGATCTTATCCTGCATCGCATAGTAGACGGCTGCGCTCATGGAAGCATTGCCGCAGAATTCGCCACCCGCCATCTGCAGGGAGTGATGCGCTCCGCCTCCGCGCACAAAGCCCACCTGCTCCGCACTTGGCTCAATCTCCATCAGCTTTTCCGCCACAAAAGGGAAAGACGCCTCGGGTACGGGCGTCTCAACCAATATCGTCATATTTTTTGTCGGATCCATCATATAATATGAAATCTGTCTTTCCATGAAGGATATCCTTTCAACTACGACTGATAATTTCTCAAAAACTGTTTCGTACGTTCCTGTGTCGGATTTTCGAACAACTCTTTCGCGTTGCCCTGTTCCAGGATATATCCATCATCCATGAAAATCGCAGTATCTGCCACATCCCGCGCAAAAGCCATTTCATGTGTGACAATGATCATTGTCGTTTTTTGCTCCGCCAACTCACGGATTACTTTCAGCACTTCACCTGTCAGTTCAGGATCCAGCGCCGATGTCGGTTCGTCGAAACATAGAATATCCGGTCTCATAGCAAGTGCACGCGCAATTGCCACACGCTGACACTGCCCGCCGGAAAGCTGATGCGGATAATTATTCATGCGTTCAGCCAGACCGATCTGCGTCAATAGTTCCTTCGCCTGTGCTTCGATCTCAGCCAGAATCTCTTTTTTCTTTGCCTTATAATCCGGGCGTCCCTTTGCCTCCAGTTCGCGTGCCAGCATCACATTGCCAAGTGCCGTGTACTGCGGGAACAGGTTAAATGACTGAAATACAAGGCCAAAGTGAAGCCGGTTTTCACGAATCTGTGCCTCCGACAGGTTGGTTTTCGCATCCGCATCAAAGATTACTTTGTCACGGATTTTCATTGTTCCCTTATCCGGTGTCTCAAGAAAATTCAGACAGCGCAAAAGCGTTGTTTTTCCACTTCCGGAAGAACCTATGATTGAGAGAACCTGGCTTTCCTCCAGCGAAAAGCTGATATCTTTTAAAACCTCGGTACGGCCAAATGATTTACAGATATGTTCAACATCCAATATCGCCATTCTTTTTCTCCTTTTATCGGTCGGCTTATGACTAATTCAGCAATCATTCGCCATTCCGGTTTACCGGAAAAATTCAAGTTTCTTTTCAATCTTGCCAAGTACAACTGTCAGCACACCGTTACAGATCAGATAATAAATACCCGTGAAGAACAACGGCCAGATTGCGCCGGATATACCCTGCGATCCTTTCATAAACGCCTGACCGGCCCAGATAATCTCCTGCAACGCAATGATACGCGCCAGAGAAGTATCTTTGACCAGCGTGAGAATCTCATTAGACATCGGTGGCACGATTCGCTTAATCATCTGAAGCAATTTGACACGCGCAAAAATCTGACGCTTTGTCATACCCAGTACAAGCCCTGCCTCTTCCTGGCCGATCGGTATACTCTGGATACCGCCACGGTAAATTTCTGAAAAATAGCATGCATAATTCAATATAAATGCCACACACGCAGCTATGAACCTGCCTTTTTCACCACCACCCCAGATGGCATTGTGCATCACAAGGCCCGGGAAATAATATATAATCAAAAGCTGGATCATCAGCGGGGTGCCCCGGAAAATCCAGACTATGACTTTAAAAATACTTTTTATGATTTTGATATTTGACCTGGTACCAAATGAAATAGCAAGCCCAAGCGGCAGTGCACCTGCCAGCGTAACACCAAATAATTTCAGCGTCTGTAAAAAGCCGACATTCAGTGCATGAAGCACGATTGGCAATTGCTGGAAAAAAGTATCCATTCTCTTCCTGCTTTCCTCAATAAAGGACTGTCGCATAAGCGACAGCCCTGTTTCTTCTGTCCGTTACTGCACTCTGGCTGAAATCCGAACACTTTGCTTTTTCAGTCAAAATACGGCAGTCATTCATTTACTGAGCAACCAGCGCGCCCTGTACTTTGTATGTCTCAGCCAATGCCGGGATCGTTCCGTCTGCATATGCGTCCGCGAAGAACTGATTTGCTGCGTCTGTAAGATCTGAACCCTGGCGGAAACCAACACCATATTCTTCATCTGTCAGGCCAACTGTAGTGGTAAGATCCTCATAGCTTGTACCCTCACCAACCATTGCTGCAGCCATCAGGGAATCTATGATTGCAGCGTCAGCACTGCCTGCCGCAATCTCCATCAGCGCGTTTGCCTGATTGCTGACTTCTGTATAGTTTAAACCTTTTTCTGCCGCAACTGCTGCGCCGGCACTTCCGGATTCAACTGCAAAACTTAAGTCTGCCAGACTTGCTTCATCCTGATACTGGTCTGCCACATCTGCTTTTACAACCACTATCTGCTGGTTGTTCAGATACGGATTTGTGCAGCTCATAGAGCTTGTTACTTCTTCTGTCAATGTCATTCCATTCCAGATACAGTCTACTGAACCGCCATCCAGCTCAAGAATCTTATTATCCCAATCAATCTCCTGGAATTCTACATCAACACCAAGGCTATCTGCGAATGCCTTTGCCAGGTCTGCATCAAAACCGATCCAGTTGCCATCAGCATCTTTGTAGTCCATCGGCTCAAAATCTGTTACGCCGACAACCAGCACACCTTTTTCCTGGATCGCCGCCATATCGCTTGCTGCGCTTTCTGCGTTTTCTGCTCCTGCAGAACCTGCTGCTGCGCCCTGGTCTCCCGAGCTGCCGCATGCAGCCAGACCGAAGATCATCGCACCTATTAATGCAATTGCCATAATTTTCTTTTTCATGTCTTCTCCTCCAGTGGTCCGGCCATCCCCCATTGACGATCCGGACAAAACCATTTTATTCGCACATATGATTTAATGTGTCCGTGTACTATATTAGAGTGTTAGCACGCTAAAGTCAAGCAAAGAAAAAAAAGATAGGAGGGTCAGGCACCTTCGCACGTTAAAGTGCGAAGGTGCCTGACCCCCGTCTTACACAAACACCTCTTTAATACTGTCATAGTGTAGAAAGATTCCCTGCTCGGCAAATGCGCGGATCTCATCCAGCGTCGCCAGCATATACCCGTCCGTCTCACGGTCTTGCAGATTCAGATCGCTCTCATCAAAATCCATCTCAAACCGGTATACGTCAACAAAATAGTTGTCTTTTTCCTCCGGATTATCCCTGCGGTAAGTAAACTGATATCCGCCACCCGCATTTTTCACATCCAGTCCGGTCTCCTCTAAAACCTCTCTGCGCACTGCATCCGCAGACTCCTCGCCTGCCATCACCGCGCCGCCGGAAACCTCCCACCAGCCCGGTGCCCAGGCTTTCGTCATCACACGTTTCGTGATCAGATACCGCCCATCTGTATGCCGGATCACACCAAGCACCGTCAGATGGTAATCCCCATCCTTCATATTCCAGTCATTGCGCATCATGGTCCTCCCGGTGCGCTCCTTGTTCACATCATAAATATCCCAGTATTCCATCTCAAATCCTTTCCCCGTCAGAGGGGGTACCGTGTACTATTACAGAAATGTTACATCGCCCTGTAACATTTCTGTAATAGTACACGGTACCCCGCCCAGCAACCATCAGCAGCTCGACCGCACCAGAAGCTTCCCCTCCAGTTCAAGCCGTACGACACTCTTGTGACCGCCGTTCAGACGATCTAAGAGAATCGTCATGGCGAGCCGCCCCATCTCGTCACGCGGCAGCCGTACCGTCGTCAGCATTGGCTCAGTCTGCTGTGCCTCATCGATGTCATCGCTTGCGATGATCGCCGGCCGGTACGCATTTTTCTTTTGCTTCTTCAGGCATTTTAACATACCGATGGCCGTGATGTCATTCGCACAATAGATCGCAGCCGGTTTATGATCTGCCTCCAGAAACTGCTCCATCGCCTGATAGCCTTCTTCCTCAGTCTGGCCCGTCTCAACCACAAACCCGGGATCCACATCAATCTCATGCTGATACAGCGTCTCCTGATAACCCCGGTAACGCGCCTCGCGATAGCAGCTTCCGACATACCCAATGCTCCTGTGTCCGAGCTCCAGTAAATATTCCACTGCCAACGCAGCGATCTTCTTCCCGTCACAGGTCACCTCGTCAACCAGATAGTTCGTCGAATTCCGATTAACAGAGATCACACCGCGATATCGTGCATGCAAAAGCCGAAGCGCCTTCTCATTGCACTTCCCGATAATGATCAGCCCATCCTCTTTTGTTTCAAAATCCGCATGCATCTCATCGATCATCTCACCCAGATTGACATACATACACTTCTTATCATCCGAAAAAACAGGCAGATACCAGATCTTCTCCAACACGCAGTGTCGCGCGTGGATTTCGCTCTCGATCACATGTAAAAGATCTGCAAAAAACGGATCCTCATGATCCGCATCCATTCTCGTCATCAGAATCCGGATCCGGTGCGGCTCCTTTTGTTCGCCGGCCTTACCGCTCCTAAGATTTCTAGCTGCCTCATTCGGTACATACCCCATCGAAATGGC
>CADBRG010000225.1 GCA_902797015.1 uncultured Lachnospiraceae bacterium | reverse complement strand
TGCGACCGCTGCCGTCACCGAGGCTCCGGTCTGGGTCACACCGTTTCCGATCACGCCGTGATCTCCGCACAGGACAAGAAGCGTCCGGTGATCCAGCCGCACATCAGGATCCCCTGTGACCGCTGCGATATGTGCCACACTATCCTCAAGCATGCCAAGGCTCCCCAGCGGTTTCGCCAGAGAGTCCCAGTGCGCATAAGAAGCTTTTCTTGCAGTTTCATTCAATGAAATGATTTCGCGGCTATTTCGTTCCATTTCGCAATTCGCCTTTTCCATGATACTCTATGCTTCCGGATATGCATACCCGCGCGGTGTCACCATCCACTCGCCGATCTGCTTTGTTGTCGATGCACCGATGAAAACCGTGGTGAACATATCCACCTTCTCATCCTTTAATTCCTTCAGGGTAAGAATCTTTTTCTCTTCTCCTTCCCTGCCGATATTTTTCGCCCATCCGCATACCGTATCCGCGGATTTTGTCTCCATCAGGATCTCGCAGGCACGTTTTAAATGCTCCGGTCTGTGATGGGACATCGGATTATAGAGAATGATTGAAAAATCCCCCTCTGCTGCTGCGCGAAGTCGTTTTTCGATCCACGGCCACGGTGTCAGAAGATCCGAAAGTGAGATAACACAAAAATCGCTCATCAACGGTGCACCCAAAAGTGCCGCGCCGGATAATACCGCACTCACGCCCGGAATCATCTCAACCTGAACCTCCTGTGCATTCGGATCGTTTTCGATGAGTTCGAGAACCGGGCCGGCCATGCCGTACACACCTGCATCGCCGCTGCAGAGCATTGCAACACTCTTTCCGGATGCCGCAGTATCAATCGCCCACTGGCAACGGGCCACCTCATGCTTCATCGGTGTCGAGTAAAACTCTTTTCCCGGATAGCGATCTTTGATCAGATTGATATATGCCGTATAGCCGCACAGTACATCTGCTTTTTGCAGTGCCTCATGTGCTGCTACTGTCATCTGCTTATCTTCTCCCGGGCCAATGCCGACTAAATATAATTCTTTCATTTGTATTCCTCCGCTTTTACTGCTGATCTGTCCCCTGCCGAAACTCTGTCGTAAAACCGGGGTCATACAATTTGCTTCTTTCATAGGTAGTATGTGCCGCATCTGTCTGTGCAGCTTCCAGGAAATCACCCACGAGAATCTGTGCCGTTTTGGTGATCCCTGCCTTTTTCACTTCTTCCGCAAAATTGCCAAGATGACATCTTAAGATCTTCTGCTCCGGCCAGGTTGCCTTATAAACAACTGCAACCGGCGTGTCTTCTGTGTATGCACCGGCCAGCAATGCTTCCTGCACCGCTTCTGTCATACCCGCTGACAAAAAGAGTGCCATGGAGCATCCGTGCTCCGCCATTTTTTTCAGAGACTCCCGCTCCGGCACCGGCGTCCGGCCTTCCATACGGGTTAAAATCAGGGACTGGCTGATGCCCGGCAGCGTAAACTCTCTCTGCACTGCCGCTGCTGCACCCGAAAAACTCGAAACGCCCGGGGTAATATCAAAAGAGATCCCCTTTTGTTTCAGCACATCCATTTGCTCCTGGATCGCGCCGTAAAGACTCGGATCCCCTGTGTGCAGGCGAACGACCGTCTCTCCATTCGCACAGGCCTCCTCAATACACGCAAGCACCTCTTCGAGTGTCATTTCCGCACTGTTAAAGATCCTGCATTCCGCTTTGCAGTAGTCCAAAAGAGCAGGATTCACAAGACTTCCTGCATAGATCACAACATCTGCCTGCTCTAAAAAATGCATTCCGCGCACCGTGATCAGGTCCGCAGCGCCGGAGCCGGCTCCGACGATATGCACCATTCCTTTTGTTTCCTGTCTCTTTTGTTCCATCCTGATTCTCCAATTCATTATTATCATATTTTCCCGGAAGATGAACCTCCGGCTTTTTAGCAGAGTCCGATTCCTGTTAAAAATAATGCCGCTGACAGGAATCCCTTTCAGCGGCATTTTCAAAGGATCTGGCCAATACGTTCTGATCCAGTCCCTATTCTGCGGTCTCTGCCGGAGTGATGCTTCCGCTGTCAAACGTCAGTTCATATTCGATTTCGTGCGGTTCGCTCATTGCTGTCGTATCGCCAACGACTGCCATCGGCGCATCGATTGCCGTTACCGGAATCATGAATACAGAATTGCCGTCTGTGTTGATCGGATCAAATCGCTCCCCATCAACCAGCATATAATCATAGTTTGAGCTACTCCATTCGATCTTGGCATATGCTTTTCCATCAATCACAGACAGTGCCGTCGGAGATGTGATGCTCGCACGACCCGATCCGCCTTCCATCGCAACATCGATCGTGTATTCCCCGTCTTCTACACCTTCTATTGAAACTGCCTCAACCGAAGATTCTGTAACCGCTGCAGTCGCAGCCTCACCTGCATCCTCACCGGTATTGCTGGAAAGGAATTCTGAAATGTCATTTCCCGGAACCGGATTGGAAACAACCACTTTGTGATCATACCACTTATCCTTTGTCCCGATCAGCGCCAGATCAAACTCTTCATCGATTGCCGGGACCGGAACATCAAACCCGTAAACCGTCTCGGAAATGCCGTCACTGTAGGTTACCGTATCCTCTGTCGGCTCTAACAGTACTGCGCCGTCCTTCTGTGCATCTTCAGCTGTGCCCGGGAAAAGATTTACGATCTTTTTGGACTGCAGGCTGACATGAATGGTCATCTCGCCGTTTTCAACGGTCAGAATACCCATATCCTCATTAGCCTCGTTGACATGGAACATGGAATTGTCCGTTGTAAATGTCGCCACATATGTGCCGTCTTTTAACCCATATGCATTCACGGATTCTTCAGCAGTACTGACCGCTTCTGTTCCTGCACCGGCTGCCTGATTGCCTCCCGTACTCTGGCATCCTGTTAAAGCAAAGGCAAACGCAAGCACACATGTACATATTATACTTAACTTCTTAAACTTCATCAATATACCCCTTGCAGTTCTTCCATGCAGAAATCATATATTCTCATTTATCGAAAGCCGCCCCGAAGCAGATGCTCCGGGACGGGCTTTCTTTTGTCACATATATTCTGTCATTCTTTCTTTAGGATTACTCGATCACAGCACCTGTGTGCTCTACATACATCTGCTCGATGTCTGCGATTCTTCCAAGACCTTCGATCTGGCAGGTTACATTGTCAGCACCAAAACCTGCGCCGGTATCTACCGGAGCGTCAGCGCCTTCAACCTCGAACTCACCGCCATTTACAAATCCATAGTACCAGGAACCTTCTTCATCAGAAGCCATGTCGTTGTTTGCATGATCACCTGCAACAACCATCATCGGGCGAAGGATCACTTTGGTGTATCCTGCTTCTTCAACAGCTTTCTTTACTTCCGGGAATGCTGTATCAGCCGGGTTTCCTTCAACGGTACCAACGAATACGTTTGCATAGCCAAGCTCTGCCATCTGAGACTTCATCTGGTCATAGGTGATGTTTGCTTCGTGAGAAGTACCATGGCCCATGAATACGATTGCTGTGCCTTCATCTGCAAGTGCTTCCAGAGAATCTGCACCGGCTACGCTGACAGCTTCTGCAACCATTGCTTTTGCTGCTGCTTCTTTGTCTGCATTGATCTCGGAAACATCTGCGCCTACTGTACCCAGAAGCGGCTCAGCGATCTTAACAGATTCAAACTGATCTTCTACACCTGCAACTGCTGCTGCGAGTTCATCATACTCAGCACCGTGCATCAGATGTGTCGGCTGGATAACAAGGTTCTTAACACCATTGTCGATCGCGCGCTGCAGTGCCTGGTCTACGTTGTCGATGGACTCACCGTCACGAGCCAGTACGTGGTTGATGATGATCTGAGCGGTAAATGCTCTTCTTACGGACCAATCCGGATAAGCTTCTGCCAGAGCCTTCTCTACACCGCCGATATCTGTTGCACGGCTATCGTTGAAGGATGTACCAAAGCTTACAACCAGCAGCTCGTTCTCACCGATCTCATCCTGATTCAGCGGATCGTCTGCGGATGCATCGCCTGTATCTAGACCAAAGTAATCCGGATCGTCGAGCATCTCTTTCTGCTCATCACTCAGTGCGTCATATGCTGCCTTTGCTGCTGCACAATCAGCCTCTGTGGTCTCTGTCCATTCCTGAACCTGGATCTTTTCAATCAGACCGTTTACCTCTGCTACCGCAGCGTCTTCAGCTGCTGCGCCTGCTTCTTCTACTGCACTTACAGCTTCATTTGCAGCGGAAGCTGCTGCTTCCGGTGCACCTGACTGGCCACAACCGGTAGCCAGAGCCATACCAAGTACGACAACTACAGCCATACTTACAGCAAGAAATCTCTTTTTCATGTTTCTAGTCCTCCTTTATAATTTAATGCTACATTTATGAAAAAGCTGTTCCTGTCCTGTAAACACAATGACAGGTCTTGCCTTCCATACTCCTTAAGATTATCCGATCAGCTTCCCCTGATCCTCTGCATACGCAATCAGCTCTTTTACCGGTTGATTCATCTGACCGATCGGTACATCGCAAAGAATCACTTCTTTGCATCCGTCGATCGCTGCCTTGGCCTGCTCTATAGCGGTCTCACCGATCGGCTCAAACGGTTCTTCCGTAACCACTTCCGCCGCGAGCAGTCTTGCCAGCTCATAATCGATATCATTTTTATGCAGAATGCCAGTGATAAATGCCCGGTTTTCCTTGCGCAGTGCACGGAATGTCGAGATTCCGGATCCGCCTCCTGCGATCACAAAGACATCCGGTTCTCCTTCTGCCTTCGCCAGCTCAATGCTGCCAAATACCGGATCGTAAAAACCGTTGTCGATGTTATACAGATTTTTGATCTTTTCTTCTTCAAAAATCTCGGCCGGCGTACCGTATGCATAGATCGTTTCGCCATGCACACATACGATCTTATCGGATACCTTTTGTGCCAGATCGATCTCATGCAACGTCATGATGATCGTAATGTCATTTTCCTTCGCCATCCGGGTCAGGATCGACAAAAGCTCCAGCTTATACCGGACATCCAGAAACGAAGTCGGCTCATCTAAGATAATGAGCTCCGGCTCCTGACAGATCGCACGCGCCAGCAGGATACGCTGTCTCTCTCCGTCACTGATCGCATTAAAATCTCTGCCGGCAAGTTCGGATGCATTGACCGCCGCCAAAGCCGCATCTACCTTAGCCTCATCTTCCGGTGTCAGCACACCGAGTCGGCCGGTGTACGGATAGCGGCCTGTCGCCACGATGTCCGCGCAGGTCATCAGCTCCGGCTTCATTCGCTCCGTTAAAACAACTGCCATCTTCTGGGAGATCTCTTTAAAAGACATTCCCATGATATCTTTATTATCAAACAGCACCTGTCCGCCAAGAAGCGACAGCTGTCTGGTAATACTTTTTAATATGGTCGACTTTCCTGCACCATTCGGGCCGATCAGTGTAACGATCTCGCCCTTTTGGATATCCACACAGATATCGCGGATCAGCACCTGCTTGTTATATCCGACAGAAAGATGGTCGATGGAAAAATACTTCTTATCCATTGCGTCCCCTCCTTCTGTTGATCAGAATGTAGATGACGATCGGCGCACCGAAGATCGATGTTACCGTGCTGATATTCAGTTCGACCGGTGCAAATGCAAGCCTTGCGATCAGGTCACAGAGCATACAGAACACTGCTCCGGTCAGGAAATTGGCGGGCAATACCACAAGGGGCTTCGAGGAACCCAAAAACGCCTTCGCCAGAAACGGTACCGCGATACCCACAAAGGAGATCGGTCCCGCAAATGCCGTAACCGTCGCTGAAAGGATACTCGACAGAAGGATCAGAACGATCCGGAAAAACCGGATGTTCACGCCCATGCTCTGCGCGTAAGCCTCACCCATCTGATAAGCGTGGATCGGTTTTGCACTCAACATGACCAGTACAAATGTCACACCAATCACACCAATGCTGATCCATACATTGCTCCAGCTCATACCGGAAAAGCTTCCCAGAGACCAGCCACGCAGGTTGACGATATCGGAATCATCCGCAAAGGTAACCACGAAATCCGTGATCGCATTACAGATATAACCGATCATGATACCTGCGACCAGAAGCGCCGCCATGTTCCGGATCCGTCTGGCCACCAGCAGGATGAATCCCGTTGACATCAGTGATCCGACAAACGCCGCGATGATATAGGTCCAGGAATTCATCGTCAGTCCATGTAAAAGACCAAAAATCATGACCAGTGCCACGACCATCTTTGCACCGGATGAGATACCCAGTACAAACGGTCCTGCGATCGGATTTTCAAAGAACGTCTGCAGCAGGAAACCTGACGTCGCCAGGCCGCCGCCAAGAACCGCCGCCACCAGAATACGCGGCAGACGGATCTGCCAGATGATGTTCACATCCTTATCCGGTCCCGCATGGGTAAAGAGGATCTTTACGATCTGTGAGATCGGGATGTGCACATTTCCGGAATTGATATTGATTACAACGATCACACAAAACGCAATCGCAAGTAAGATAAACACGATCGCAAATCTGCTTTTTCGTCTGATGTTTTCCTGATGAAAAGATGAGCCAATATTGGGCTGTATCGCTTGTTTTTCACTCATAGTTACTGATTAAATCCTATTTCAGCTTTGTCAGATACTGAAGCTGATCTTCTTTTCCGGTCAACAGATAATGGAAATCCATGATCATGTTACCGGCGATATCCGGTCTCTGGTAAATGGAGCTTCCGGATGTATAGCAGTTTCCTTCCTGTACTGCCTTCAGATTTCCAATGATCGGATCTTTGCTGATCAGGTCCTGCATGGTCTGTACAGAACTGTCAATGCTGCTGTTATATACGATAATGTCTGCGTTTTCCGCGATGTTATAAAACGTCTCCATGCTCATCGGGATCGATGAGGTGCCTGACTCATTGACAACATCGGCAAATGCATACCGGCCGCCTGCCATCTCAATCATCATCGGCACATAATCTGTAGCCGCCCTGACAACTGCTTTTCCGTCAGCGGAAACATAGAAAAACGCTACGGTAAGTTCTGTGTTTTCAAAATCCTCCAGGCCTTCGATCAGCTTTTCCTGCTCTGCAAAGAACGCATCCGCCGCTTCCTCATGGCCACTTAATACACCATACAGACGGATCCATTCCGCACGACCAAGCGGATTGCTCTCATAACTGGAACGGTCAACCAGAACCGGGATTCCCAATCCCTCGATCATCTCCTGTACCTCCGGCACATGATAGATCATGGTTGATTCGATCGCCAGATCACAGCCTTCCGCCACCAGCATCTCATAATCCGGCTCGCGATATTTTCCGGCGTATTTCACACTGCCGCTTTCCATCGCTTCCTGTGCCGCATCAAATGTCCACTCATCCTCTTCCAGCGATGTCATCGATACGACATCCATGCCGTCCATTGAAGTAAACAGAGACATCAATGCCGTCGCTGCCAGATAAATGTGCTTTGGCTGCTGCAAAACGATCATGTCTGCCGGAAGATCTGACGGCACATCTTTCCCGTCCGGTACCAGAAGGAACTGTCCTTCATCTCTGATATCAAACACGGCATAGCCGTCTTCATACTTGAAAACTGCAAACTGCTCGGTATAATGCGTCTGCATCTGCTCTGCAAATGTCAGTCCTGCGATTTCCGGTGCTTTTGGTTCCCAGTTTTCTGATTCTGCAGATGCACTGCTATCTGCAGCTTCCGTCACTTCCTGTCCGGAAGATGTTGCCTGCGATGCTTCCTTGCCGGATCCACAGCCGGATAAAACCGAAAGTGCACCCACACAGATTGCCAGCAGTACAGCGATTTTTTTGATTGTTTTTTTCATAATTTTCTTCCTAATAAAACAAAAACAGCTGCCATTGCAGCCGTCACCAAAAAATCCCGCAGACAAAATCCTTTTGCAAACCAAAAGAACTCTGCTGCATCTGAACCGTAATCTGTGGACCGCAAATCACTTCGCACATCGGGCAAACACGAACCCTTCATATCTGCACGATATATTGTTCATTCTCTGCAGGCAGGTCTCCTGACTTCGTTCATCGCAATGCTCTCTCTTCCCGGTTTCCCAGTGATTGGATCACGCAGACTGTTTGCCGGTCCGCTTTCGCAAACCGTACAAAGTCTCCCGTGATGAGAGCTGCTCCCGTACACAGTGACGGCATCGTTCCGGATTCTCACCGGATTCCCGTTTTCAGCCGAACAGCTGCCGAATGCACATCTTTAAACCACGACATCCGATAACTGCCAGCCACCTGCAGATCGTTATTTATTCTGTTTTCAGAAGCACGTAAAAACCCATGCTCCGATGTCATCGATTATAGCATTTTGTAATGCAAAATACAATCGGTATTCCATAAGATATTATCATCATATAATATCGATATGTTATGTCTAATACTCAATCCCTTTGCGCGCCAGGATCCCCTGATCATATGGGTGTTTTACCTTCCTGATCTCGGAGACATAATCTGCCAGTTCAGTCAGTTCCGGCGTCGGATTTCTGCCCGTCAGAACAACCTCCAGTTCCTCCGGTTTGTTCTTGAGAAAATCGACCAGTTCAGCCTGTGCAACAAACCCCTGGTTACAGGTCGCGATGATCTCATCGAGCACCAAAAGCCCATATGTTTCATCGACCGCCCGCTTCAGGATCCGTCTGAGGTATTCTGTATAGGCCACGCCGGCCTGCTGCCTGGTTTCCTCTGACATGGCAAAAGAGAACCCAAAGCACTCTCTGCAGACATCGACATCGATCCCGTCGATCGATTCGAGCACAGAGAGTTCTCCGGATTTTCCATCTTTTAAAAACTGGGCAAAAAGCACTCTGCCGCCCGTTCCCGCAAAGCGAACCGCAAGTCCGGTCGCGGCAGAGGTTTTCCCTTTTCCGTTTCCTGTGTAAATGTGAATACAGCCTTTCATGGTTTTCCTCCTGTCTGCATTCACTATACTACCATAAGTCAATCCCTTTCGAAATGACCATATGTATCGAGCCGGTCTTTATGCGTAGAAATCCTCTACTGCCTTGAAGAATGCATCAATGTTCTCCCACGGTGACAGCGGCGGAATGTCGCAGCCTGATGAGATCACAAAGTTCGGATACTTGCAGCATTTCTCCATCAGTTCTGTGGTTGCTTTGTAGATGCTCTCCGGTGTACCGTTGCGGAACTCGCTGGACGGGTCTACGTTACCCATTGCAACGCAATTTTCCGGGATCAGCGGCATCATCTCTTCCATATCGATCGCGTTACCGAAGTGGAATACACGGCAGCCGTTGTTTACGATGGAATCGATGGTTGCGATCGTGGAGTTACCACAGTTGTGATATACAACGATGAAGTTGTCATCCTGAACTGCTTCTACGATCTGTTTTACATATTCAGCAGAGAATTCTTCTGCAAGATCTTCGGAAAGCAGACCCGCGAGCGGCTCAGCCATTACAACACCGTCAGCACCGGCTTCTTTATATGCCAGGATATATTTGATCTGGAATTCTGTTACTTTCTTTAAGGTCTCATGTACCATTTCCGGCTCATCATAGCAAAGGAAGAGTGCTTCTGTTACATCAAGAAGTCTTCCTGCCAGAGAGAACGGGCCAATGACACCTGCAAGGATCGGGCGGTCTGTAATATTCTGTGCTGCGATACGAACTGCTTCGATGCTGTTGCCGGTTCTGCCTGCACCCACTTCCGGTACCTCAAGTGCTTCTGCATCTTCCGGTTCAGAAAGGATCGCACCGATTACGGTCGGAACATCATCATCTGAATAACGGATCGTAGAACCAAACGCCTCTGCTTCCACAGAAAGATCCATATAGCTCAATGCTGCACCACAGGGTGTTCTCTCAGCAATGATCTGCATTCCTTTTGCCTGCAGATCCGCATTGCGTACCAGGTCATCAACTGTAATGCCATCCATCATCTGAACGGACGGGAATGTCAATACCGGAACTGCCTGCTTTTTCTCTGCTGCCAGCATATCATCGATCCATTTGTTCATATCTCTGCTCATACGTTTTTCCTCCATTCTGTTTTATTAACGTCACAGCGTTTTCAACCGATTTGTTTTGATGATCATATACTATAATATTTACCATTCATCGTTTTGTACAAAAATTACGATTATGGTATTTTTTTTACTTATTTGTTTCAGGCAGGCATAACAACCATGCATATTGTAATGTGAAACTGTTATTCCTGTCAGCTTTCAAACACACAATCTCCCTAGAATTCTGAAAAAAGAAGCCTTCCTCTCTGAGAAAGACTTCCGAAAAACCCAAATTTTTTTCTATTTTTCGCATATCAACAGCATTATACCCTCGAAAACACCGTTACCTGCACTACACTACTCGAATAGTACGCAACAGGTATATGTCATCGTGCACGGTCCGTAATAGTAAGGCGTATCCGCCAGCTGACAAACCTCTGACACGACCAGGCCATATGCTTCCATAGAACTGTGCATCTTCTCCGGGAAACGACATGGTGCATCCGGATAGGTACACTCTTTACAGATTGTGCAGGCGCCGGCAGACATCGCAAGACGTTTCTCTCCTTCCGGTACAAGCTCCAGGAATTTTGTCAGAGCAGTCTTCAGGTTTTCCTCTGTCTCCATCATGGTCTCAACATCAAAGTCATCTTCCATATCGCCTGTCATCTGAAGTAAGACACCCCAGTTAAACTGTTTTGCCTGTTCTCTGCTGTCATCAAGTGTCCCGCAACCCGGCGGGCAGCTCCAGCATTTATCATACATCTGGCATCTGTCAGCCGCACACATGTCCCGAACCTCCGGCAGGAAGCGCAGCTTCTCTGTCGGGAAAATACCGCTATGGGAAAAGCCTGCTTCTTCGGCTAGTTTAATTGCTAATTCCTTTGTCATGTTCCCCTCCTATTCTTTACACATAAGCTGACGTGCTGCTCCGTTGCGTCACAGGAGCTTATTCTCCGAACATCATATATTCCATATACAGATCGTTAAATGTCGGATTGCCCGTGAGGCTGACTTCGTCAGCATAATCTGCCACATGTGCAAACCGCTCTCTTAACGCACCGTCTTTTGCGATCATGACCGCACCTGCAAGAGAGCTGTTGCCGACAGCTTTTGTTCTGTCGAGAAGCTCTTCCGGCAACATGCCGATCCCGGCCGCCTTTTCAAGATTGATCTTCTGTCCGAAGCCGCCCGCAATGTAGAGGTGTGCAACCCCAGCATATTCCACACCAAACTCTTCCATCAGCGTTTCCGCACCTGCGCGGATCGCGGATTTCGCAAGCTGTACTTCACGCACGTCCTGATCGCTGAAGGTTACGTTTTCTGCGATTGGGAAGCCGTCATCTTCGTAGTCTTCATCCATCATACCGGTCTCATCCACGATCTCTGTTTTGACTAGCTCGTATGTCACTTCCATAACACCGGTTCCGCAGAGTCCGACCGGCGGTTTGTTTCCGATCGTCTGATAGGAAACAGACACATCATCGCCGTCTTTTTCAACGGTTACAGAGCTGACTGCACCCGGAATACCCGCTACGCCGCAGCTGATGTTTCCGCCTTCAAACGCCGGCCCCGCTGCAGTCGAAGCCACCAGGATCCGGTCCTTGTTTCCAATCGCCATCTCTCCATTGGTACCAAGGTCGATCAGAAGGCTGACCTCTTCACTCTGATCCATGCCGCAGGCAATGATACCACTGACGATATCCGCGCCGACATAGGTGCTGATGCCCGGCAGGATCAGCATATTGTCTTCCTGGTGCAGAGAAATATCAACCGGTGTATACGGTGCCACACCAAGCGTGTCACAAGGCAGGCCCAAAAGCAGATGCTCCATCGTCGTATTACCTGAGATGATAACCGGAACACTTGAAAAGTCCTGTCCGAGATTAGAAACCAGGCCAGTCAGGTCCTTTTTGATCGAATCCTGCAGCTCATCCCGCATACCATTTACGGAAGCCTGGATTCTGGCAATGACGTCCGCGCCGAACGAACGCTGATGATTGACAGACGTCTTTGTATCCAGTACTTTCCCTGACGCGCGATCTACCAAAGAAGCTGCCAGTGTCGTTGTTCCGATATCAATCGCTATAACCGGATCACTCGCTTCAATACCGCTGTCATCAACACGTGCATCCGCTCCTGCATCATCCGCACCTGCCGCAAAGTCAGTCGCTACTTCCATCTCATCTTCGGCCTGTTCCCACGCGATCTCATATTCGCCTTCCGGGAATGCTTTACATGCAAGCCTCCATCCGGCATCCAGCTGTGCCTGGTCAAAGATTTCCTGATCATCATCCGAAGCTTCCGGCGCGCCGGAAAGAAACTGTACCCGACACTTCCCGCAGCGTCCGATTCCGCCACAGTCAGCAGGAATAAAAATACCTTTTTCCTGGAGCTGCTCCAACAGGCTTTTCTGTACTGAGTCAGACTGTCCTTTAAATGTATGCTTCATATCTGCCGCCTTTCGTAATATACACAGAAAGCGCCGGTTCCCCGACGCTTTCTGACCCATTTGCCAGTCAGCCTATGCTGTTTTTGCCTGCAAACTATTTTGCATAAACGCCATAGGTCTTTGCCATAACAACATGTTCTATTGAATTCTACAATAATTACCAATCAGCGTTCCAGATATTTTTTTAAAAGTTGGTAATTTTTTTGTTTCATTTTTGCGATTCTGCCGTAATATGCCCGCAATGTGCTTTTCCAACTCATTTCCAATACAACAACAGTTCCCCGGGCAAAACCTGGCAGTAGGTATCTGGTCTTGTCCGGGGAACTACAGGGCATATTTATTATATGTGGTTTTATCTGTTATCTGTAAACATAATCTCCGGCCTGGTATCTTGGCGGGATGACCGGGATCTGCAGGAAGGAATCATAATTCCCGCCGGTGTGGATCACATGACGGCCTTCATTTTCTGTATCCCAGCTAAACGGCTCGAACCACGGATCTCTGATGTAACGGCCCGCTACTCTGACACGAAGCTTTTCGCCCTTGTGCCAGATACGGCTGTACGGATAGATCTCAATCTCAAGCGGAACGATCTCGCCCGGAGAAAGCTTCTCTGTACGGTCCATTGCAAGTACCGGCTGGATATCAGAGGAGAGCTCCTCATCGAGATGTCTTCTGGAAGCACGGATCTTGCCCCATGCACCCGGATGACGCTCGCCGAATACCCATGTCGGAAGGAATGCGCCATCTGCGGACAGCTTCTGTACTGTAATGAACAGATCCATCTCATCATGACCCTGTGCCTCAGCCCAGAGTTTTAATTTCATCATGCCGCTGATCTCAGTATCTTCATCAAATGTAATGTCAAAGCACATTTCGCCTGTCTGTGCATCATATCCGTCACAGGTATGCTCAAAGGAAGCATCGTAGGACAGCGTCTTTGCATTGGCATCCAGATAAAGCTTTTTGTAAACCGTTCTCGGGATCGGGAAGTCCGCTTCCGGACGCTGCTTGCAGAAATCACAGTCATAAGCATCCATGACATCCAGACGTACTTTCGGGGTCAGCTCCCAGCCGTTATAGATATTCTTCAGATAACGGTCAAAGAACTTCAGAAGATCATGCTTCATCTCATAGCTGTATGCATCCGGCCACTCAAATTCACGATGGATGCGCAGCCATTTATTCTTAGAACTCATCTTGCGGAACGCGTTCAGGGTTCCTCTTGCATGCAGATGGCTCATGCCAAGCGCAATGTATGCCGGCACTTCGATCTTATCGAATTTTGCGATCTTTGATTTCCAGTATCCGTTCATATCCGGGTATTTGACAGCCATCGCCGGGATATCTTCCATCAGACCTTCCGGGGACTCACTTCCGAGATCTTTATACACAAATGTATTAAATCCGATCGCCGGGATTCCGCCTTCGCACATGAACTCGCGCAGGATATCAGAACAACCTTCCCACGGTGCGATCGCTGCCAGATGTGGCGGCTGCTCCGCTGCAATGTACCACTGCATCATGGCAAGCATGGAGTTACCGGCCATACCGATCTTGCCATTGCACCATTCACACTGTGACAGCCACTCGATGACATCATATCCGTCCTGTCCTTCTGTGTCGCCCCAAATCGGCATCTCGCCTTCAGAGTGACCACAGCCTCTCGGATCTACATTTGCTACTGCATAGCCATAATGGCAATAGAAGTATGGGTCCGGGCCTTCAAACTTTGTACCGTCAGAAATAGCATCCA
Source organism: uncultured Lachnospiraceae bacterium (assembly GCA_902797015.1). GTDB lineage: Bacteria > Bacillota > Clostridia > Lachnospirales > Lachnospiraceae > SY8519. The sequence goes on along the minus strand of CADBRG010000225.1, from coordinate 8,762 downwards.
TCGGTACACCGTAGGTTGCCCACGGACGCGGCATGTCATGCGGACGCTTTCCATAGATACTCCAGGCCAGGATACACGGAATGTCTTTCGCGCCTTCCGGGCGATAGATATCGGCATAAACCTTCACACCGTCACGCAGCGTGATCTCTACGTCCTGCTCACACAGGATGCCATCTCTAACATAAGTTTTCTGGTTCATCGGGGAATAATAACCCCATCCACCCGGGATCGTGTTGATGTCCTCAAGCGGTACAGAATGTCTGTAGATGACATCGATTTCTTCACCATAACAATTGCGTTTGCGGATTACTTTGTCTTCCATTTTGTCTCCTTTCTTCACAGGACTTTTTATGATAGTTACCTGCTGCCATTCTATCTACTGCACAATTATGTTTCCTTAAATTATTCCCTTACGGATTTGATGACCGCTGCAAGGTTTTCTGCCTTGGCAGACATCGGCACTTCACATCCGGATCCAAGCATAAAACCACCCTTCATTCCCAGATCGGTAATCAGCCCCTCGCAGTATTCCCGGATCTGATCTTCCGTGTGGTATGTCAACTGATAAGCGCTTACATCGCCTCGCATAGAATGCCATCCACCGATAATCTCGTATGCCTCTCTTAAGTCTGTTACGCCGTCAAATTCAAAAGAAATACTGTTTTTCGGCAGCTCATGGAACCGGTCCAGCATCGGGATCCAGTTTCCGTCTGCATGGAGAATGGAAGTAAATCCGGCCTCCCAAAAGGCATTTATCATCTTTTTCAAAGATGGGAATGAGAACTCATCAAAGATATCGGGCGAGATTGCGTTGGCATCGGAACGCATTGCGAATACACCGATTCGCTTAATCGGATGACCCTGCATCTGCTGAAGGGTCGAAGCAATCATATCATCGGTCATACGCTCGATGGCAGCTTTGATACGATCCGGCTCATCATATATATCCATGACAAACTCCCCAAAGGATCTGATCAGGGACAGCACATCAAACGGCGTAATGCAGACCGTACCGATGATCGGTTCAACGCCCAGCTGCTTCATCATTCCGATATTTGCCGCTCCATTTGCTCCAAGCTGTCCCCAGCGTGCAAAAAGCTGCTCCGGAGTCATCGGCGGGTTCTGAATGCGGCACATATAGCCTACATTCCACATATCCCATCCGTTTTCCGCTATGGCATCATAGTCCTCGAGTTCCATATTGCAGGTCTCAACGAACTGAAACAGCTCATTGTCACTTAATTCGATTCCCGGCCGGCGAACCGGAAGCGCTTCTGCAAAGCAGGTGTCGCCCGGATTCAGGAAATAATCTGCATCCGGATAGCCAATTGTATCGTAAGTGAATTTTTTTGCCTGCTGGAACTTCTCATTGCTTTCATGAATTTCCTTTTGCGTCATTCCCGCACAGACTCCGCAATAAGTAATGAGCTGCAACAGAACCGGAATATCCCGACGGTCATTTACGGGAAGATTCTCCAGACAACGTTGTAATTTTTCTTCGGATGTCATAAAATACCTCCTTCATTTCATTCCTTGATCATTTCATGTTTTTTCTACTGTCACATGTTGTCTTAAAATCCTGTCTAATACATTTTTTATCAGCAAAACCATCTTGTGTGATTACAGTATAATCCCCGTTGTAAGGCATGTCATGGTATGTTATTATCAAAATAGAAGCTGTCAAAAATGTTTTATTCATACATTTTGTAGGAGAAAAATATGTTCTTAAGCATGCACATGATCGCCGACTGGCTGAAGCCCTTTGATCCGGAGATTCATATCCGCGAAGGAAAACGCACCATCTCAACTGTCCGGATCATCGCAGATGATATCAACATGTCTTCTTCGACTGTGTATTTGAATCAGGCGAGCTCACACACCATCGTATGCGCCAACGGGCCGGACTATGTCATCCTTTCCTGCGATGATATCAATATCATTCTGAACTCTGTTTTGGATGCCTTCGAATATTACAACGACTGGTCAACCGGACTGACTCAGCAAATCAGAGAAGGATGCTCCTTAGATACGGTCCTTTCAGCGGGAGCCGAACTGCTTGACAGATATCTGGTATTGGCAGATCCCACATTTCTGATCTATTATTCCTATGGCGACGCCGAACTGCTTGATCGTTTCCCGGCATATAAAAAGGCCATCGAGGAAACGATGCTGCCATTAGATATCCTTCTGACGATCAATCAAAGCAAACACATTAGAACACCTGATATTCCTTCCTATGAAGTCCCAGTGGATTCTATGCAGATCAATACCATCGTGACGAATCTGTTTTCTTTTACCAAGCACAATGGCTGGCTGATCACGCACAACGAACGCGGACTATACTCCGCAAACGACAAAGATCTACAGGATGCATTTTCTGAATTGCTCCAGACATGGATGTCTTATAACGAACAGTCCAGAGAAAAAAGAGATCGCGAAAGCATCTTTCGCGATCTGATTGATCAAAAGCCTATTGATGACCATGCTTATTCCCGGCTGGAAGTATTTCACTGGCATCGTAATGACGAAATTCAGATTTATGTGGTTCTGCCCCGCAATGCAGACAGCAGTCCTTTGTACGCCATCCATAGAGCAATCGAGCACTTCAATCCCCTCGGATTTGTCTTCTTATACGAAGATCATCTGGTCTATATTGTGAATAACAAATTGCTTAACGCAACCGATCACGATCTGAAGCTGGAGCAGATTTTGACCTCCGGCAATTGTGTCGGTGGCAAAAGCGCACATTTTACAGACCTGGAATATTTCCACGATCAATACGAGGCGGCTAAAACAACTGCCCAATACGCTTTGCAAAACAATTATATTCTTGCGAATATCCAACAGATCAGTCTTCCGTATTTCAGCTTTCTGATCAAAAAAAACAGCATGATCCCATTAGATCACCCCGACCTCGAAACACTAAAAAAATATGACCACGCCCATCAGACAGAACTGTATCTTACCCTTCGTACGTTCCTGAGAAATCAGCTGAATTACACAAAGACTGCAGCTGATCTGTTTATTCACCGCAGCACTCTACTATACCGGCTCGACCGAATCAAAGAACTGATTCCTGTAGAACTGGATGACTACGAAAACATCCTGCAACTAGAAATCGCCTACCTGCTTAATGATTAAGCAGGCAGGCGATTCATTTCTGAAAAATCAGCGGGACGTTCTTCCACCATTAAAGTTCTCGATGAATACTTTCTTCATCGGATTGTAATTATTCTCATTCCACGCCATCGTCAGGCTCGGATCACTGATCATATCCACATCCAGGAACCGCACGGACGGATTACCATGAAGCATGTTTCTGCTGTCTAAGATACAGACACCAACGCCTGCCTCTACCCAGAGCATTTCTTCGGAAAGAGAAGATGCAAACCGAACCTTCGGTGTGAAGCCCGCCGTCTCACAGGCATCCAGGATCAGACGCGGTGATTCTTCCGAATCTTCTGTAGAAACCATGATGATCGTATCATCCTTAAAGTCAGACAGCTTTACATATTTCGCATCGGCAAGTCTGTGGTTTTTATGTACGACCACATGATCTTTGGTATGCTCGATGATCTGATATCGCAGCATCTCACGATCTTTAATGTCAAAGAACAGTGTAAAAATTATATCCAGCTCATTCTGGTACAGCTTTTTGATCAGATCATTGAAGCTGTAAGTCCTGAGATTAATTTTGATGTTCGGATAAAACTCTGCCAGATGCTGCAGAATCCCCGGGAACAGGTCGCCCACATACATGCCTTCGAGAACACCGATGTTCAGATCACCGGAAAGGCCCTGGAAACTGTTTCTCGCCTTCGCGATTGCCAGGTTGTAATCGTTATAGATCTTTTCAAACTCTTCCAGCAAGATCTCAGCAGGTGGTGTGAGGCGCACGTAACGATTCGTACGGACAAACAACTGCATATTCAGCTCCTGCTCAATCGCCGAGATCTGGCGCGACAGGGCAGGCTGCGTGATAAACAATATTTCCGCTGCCTTGGTAAAGTTCAGACATTTTGCTGCGGTGATAAAATATTTCATCTGCGTAATATTCATATGCAGTCCTCCCTATCTCTTTTTCAGGCAAAATTATAGCACAATTCCCCGGATCCAGCATTCATGAAATACTGTCTCCGGGGAGAATGATCATTTATTTGTTTTCTTAGTTCTGCGGATGTGTCTTCAGATAATCATGTGTTGCTTCTGCCATCGCCAGAACATTTTCCGGTTTTGCATCAGACGGAATGTCACATCCGGAAGCGATCATGACACCATACGGTCCAATGTCATCCAGAAGCTTGGTGACATATTCTTTCACTTCTTCCGGTGTGCCGAATGTCAGCATCTCACACGGAACATCGCCCAGGATGCAGACGTTTGGTCCAAGCACCTCACGGCATTTTCTGATATCGGTCTTGGAATCAAGTGCCATAACATAAGTGCCCGGCTTATAGTGCAGGAACTTATCCAGCATCAGCGTCCAGTTAGAATCCAGATGGAAGATCGGAAGAACATCCATCTCGATGCACAGGTCATAGTATGCATCAAAGGATTTCTTAACAAAGGTATCAAACATATCCGGTGAGATCAGGTCCGGGCCGGTTCTCCATCCGCCGATCCATACACCCTTTGCGTGGGTATCGATGATCTGCTGGCGATATGCTTTGAGGTTATGCTCCAGTACGATGTCGAAAATCTCAAGCATCAGCTCTTCTTCTTCAAACAGATCGTCTACCATGAATGCTTCCAGTGAACGTCCGCCGCAGAAATATTCAAACGGTGTGATCATCAGGAAATCGCAGACACACGGAATGCCTTCTTCATGGAAACGCTCATATGCATGCGGGTTTGCTGCAAAGAACGGCTTTAAGTTTTCCCAGTTATTGTCGCATTTCTCAGCGATGAACTGTGCCTGCCATGCATCCCAGCCCATCTCTTTGATCTTTTCGTAATCTTCAAATTCCATGTTTTCCGGAATCTCGACTACCTGCCACATGTCATCGTCGCCAAGATCTACACCCGGGATACTGGTTTTTGAGAGCCACTGTGTTCCTAATAAATAGGGAGAAAAGATAACGCTCTGTGTGCCATCCGCATCGAGTCTCTTCAGCTCTTTGATGTTTGCTTCGCATGCCAGATCAAAATCAGTGATGTAATCTTTCATTACAATACCGTTTGCGCGTGCCATATACGCATTGCCGCACGGTACAAAAGGAACTCTGTCAACCGGCTCGCAGCGAACTGTCTTCATCAACCGTTCCCAATTCTCTTCATATTTACCCATTTGTATTTCCTCCTGATTAAGGTTTCGGATCTTTCCGATTTGTTCGTTTCAGATAACAGATGGTTTTTTTGATGGTTTCATCGTATCAAAACACATTCGATTTGGAAAATTGTTAATCCAAATGTTACCATGCAATTTGGTTATGACAGATTTTTTCTTATCGTGTCATAACACTTTTGCATGACAAACTGCAAAATGGGTATCGTTTTCAGGCCATTTTCTCCTCTCATCAAAAAAATCTTCCATTTTTCAAATAATTTCCCATGCGTGTCATGACATGCATGCTGCCATTACCAAACTGCATGGTGTCATCAATTTCTAATATTTCTATAAACTTCATCCTTCTAATATAATGAGCGCAACAGATGGTAACGAAATGGAAACTGTTATCGAGTTTGAAAGGAGTTTAACTTTATGAATTGGGGCGTATTGATCTTTGTACTTATTTATGAGATTGCAACGATCGTTGGCGTAGGTATGATCATTGCAAGGAAAAACAAAGCTGCTGCTGCACAGGAAGGAAACTTTGCACTGGCAGGAAAAGGACTTCCGACTGCACAGGTCGGCGTCACGCTGGCACTGACCATGCTCGGATCGGCGCATATCTGGGGAACGACAGAGAATGCTGCAGGCATGGGCTCCATCGCTGTTTGGTTTGGTATTGCATGTACTGTTATGATGGTCGTCATCACACAGATCACAGGACCGTGGGTACGTAAGCTTGGTGTTAACACGATCCCGGATCTGTTCGGTAGATTATATGGAAAGAAAGCCCGCATCCTGATCGCATGTGTTATGGGCCCGTTGGTGTTCGGTTGCCTTTGCCTGGAAACACAGTGTGTTGCGATCACCTTCGTGGTTTGTACCGGATGGCCGTATTTTGTCGGCGCTATCGTAGGTGGCGCGTTCGGTATCCTCTATGTATTACTTGCAGGTATGAAAGAAGTTTCCTGGCTGAACATGATCAATGCTGTTATGATGTATGCAGCACTGATCGTAGCACTGATCGCTATGTTCGTTTGCCTGCCGGGCAACGGCTGGAACGATGTTGCAGCCAACCTGGATGCAATGGGCAACTCATGGATGCTTGATATCTTTGGAAACAAGGACCTGATCATCGGCTTCGCGATCCCGACGATCTTCACTTGCACGATGTTCCAGGGTGTATCCCAGATGGGACTGCAGACCTGTATCGCTGCAAAAGATGTTAAATCTGTTAAAAAATCCATTTGGCTGGCTGGTCCGGTCAACGGTCTGTTCTGTATCATCCCGACACTTCTGGGTATGGCAGCACTGGCACTTGGTTACCTTGAGATTGGTGGAAATGCAATGATGATGACTCCGGCAATGATGCTGGCGATCCTTCCGAAATGGGTGGTTGCTCTGATCTGCGCATCCTTCCTCGGCGCTCTGCTTTCCACATTTGCAATGACTTCTCTCTGCCCGTCTACGATCTTCGCTTATGACCTGTACGGCGGACTGTTTAAGCCGAACGCAAGTGAAAAAGAAAAAGTACGTGTTATGCGTATCATGATCGTCATCGTAGGTATCGCAGCAATCGTTCTCGCGAACTTCCAGCCGACCGTTGTTACCACGATCAACTGGATCTTCACCTGGGCTGTTCCGATGTTCATCTGCCTGATCTTCGGCCTCTGCTGGAAGAGAAACTCCAAGGCACTCATCGTTACCTGCATCATTTCCTGGATCGCAAACGTTGTATGGATCACATGTGATCTGCAGGGTGCTCTCGGCATGCCGAACTTCCATCAGGTATACCTTTGCATCATCATCACACTGATCGTAGGCCTGATCACCTTCAACGCAATTCCGGGATCCAAACCTGGCTACTTCCGTCTCTCCAAAGAAGAGAAAGCAGCTACGGCAGAAATGAAAGCAACGCATGAGGAATAATCGGAAGAAAGGAGAATCACTATGGTAGCTCATATTATTATAGAAGCAGCCGCAATGGTAATCGGCATCACGGTCGCAGGATATTTTATCGGTAAATTGTTCAAAGAAGCGGAAAGGGAGGATGATTAAATGTTACTTATCTCAATGACACAGGGTTGGATGATCGGTATCATCTGCATGATGGGTATGTTCGGCGTCGCAGCCGCAATCTTCTCCGCAAAAGGAAAGAAAAACCAGGAGAATCAGTAAGTTCTCCCCCCTAAAAAAGCATAAACATAACAGAAAAAGGACTGCTGCGCGCAGTCCTTTTTCTATGTTGTCAGGTATTATATCATTTACCAAATGCCGTCTTCACATGCTCTACATAGATTTCCCGGATCGCAGGGATCTCTCCGAGTCCCTTCAGTACGGCTTCCACTTCATCCCCTGCATCCAAGAGCGTACGCTTCCAGGAATCCTCTTCTCCTGCCATGTCATTTAAAGCATGATCCCCTGCGACCACCATGAGCGGTTGCAGAACCACTCGCTTATATTTCTTACTTTCGATCAGCTGAAACACTTCTTCAAAAGAAGGCGATGCCTCTACCGTAGCAATATATGTGTCAGCAAAACCGCGCTCAGCCAGGCGCTCCTGCATCGCGACATAAACTGCATTCGCTTTGGCATCAGATCCGTGCCCCATAAAGATCACTGCAGTCTCGCTCCCGCCACAGATAGATTTGACATCATCAGTCACTGCTGTAATCACCGCATCCGTATCCTGTGCATCAGTTAACAGCGGCTCTCCGAGAACGATTTTTTCAAAATCACATGCCACATCCTGCAAAACTGCCTTGAGCTTCTCATACTCATTCCCATGCATCAGATACGTTGGCTGTACGATCAGATTCCGGAACCCTTCTGACGCCAGTCGCGAAATCGCCTCGCTCACATCATCGACGGAGACACCTTCTTTTTTTAACTTCCGTACGATAAAACTGCTCGTAAAAGCACGGCGAACTTCATATTGCGGAAACGCTTCTGCGATCGCACGCTCTACTGCGCCAATGGTTTTTTCCCTGGTCTCATGATTGCTGGTGCCAAAGCTGACAACCAGAATTGCTGTATCCGATGAATGTTGCATGTTCGTTTTTCCTTTCTTAACAATTATATTTCTCATTATATGATGCGGCCCTTCAAAAAACAATTCATAACTCTGTTCTGCACTCCCCTAAAATATTTCACAAATAGTAATTAATTTTGGAAACCATAAAAATTACCACAAAACGTAAAATAATAACAAAACCCGCCTGTCTTTCTCTTATATAATGTCATCAAGATCAAACGTTCCGCTTAGTGGAACAATTGAAAACTTCGTATCTTTTTTGATGTTTTATGTGAAAGGAGAAAACACCAATGGGAATTTTAGATGATATTTCTGCAATGCTGCAGAAAGGTAAGAGAAAAGACGTTAAGGCACTTTGCGAACAGGCACTCGAGGAAGGCATCCCGGCAGCACAGATCCTGAATGACGGTCTGCTTGCAGGTATGGATATCGTAGGCGCACAGTTCAAAGAGAACAAGA
>CADBRG010000224.1 GCA_902797015.1 uncultured Lachnospiraceae bacterium | reverse complement strand
GAGATTTCCGGCATTATCCTGACAAAAATGGACGGAACCGCAAAAGGCGGAATCGCCGTTGCGATCAAATCCGAACTTGGTATCCCGGTCAAATATGTCGGAACCGGTGAGCGCGCAGAAGACTTGAAACGATTTGATGCAGATGAATTTGTAGAGACGCTGTTCGCGCAGGAAGAGGCATAAAAATGCTGACATTAGATAAATTTGAAGAAGCCAGCCGCCTGGTAAAAGAAGTTACCATGCCGACAAAAATGATCTACAGTGATTATTTTTCGGAACTGACAAATAATCAGGTATGGCTGAAGCCTGAAAACATGCAGCTGACAGGTGCATATAAAGTACGTGGCGCCTATTATCAGATCAGTACCATGACAGAAGAGGAGCGTGCGCGCGGTCTGATCACCGCTTCCGCAGGCAACCATGCACAGGGCGTTGCCTATGCCGCAAAAAAATATGGTGTTCGTGCCGTGATCGTCATGCCGACAACCACACCACTGATCAAGGTGAACCGTACCAAAAGCTATGGTGCGGAAGTGGTTTTATACGGCGACGTATATGATGAATCCTATGAATACGCGCGGACACTCTCCGAAGAAAAGGGCTATACGTTCATCCACCCGTTTGATGATCTGACCGTTGCAACGGGCCAGGGTACCATCGCCATGGAAATTTTCCAGGATCTGCCGCTGGTCGAATATATCCTGGTACCGATCGGAGGCGGCGGTCTTGCAACCGGCGTTTCTGTGCTTGCAAAAATGCTGAATCCCAAAATCCGTGTGATCGGCGTGGAACCTGCCGGCGCAAATTGCATGCAGGTTTCGATCCAGAACGGAAAAGTCACAACACTGCCGTCTGTCAATACGATCGCTGACGGTACTGCAGTAAAAACACCGGGAGAAACGATCTTTCCATATTTAAAGGAAAACATTGATGATATTGTAACCATATCTGACGATGAACTGATCGCAGCCTTTCTGGATATGGTTGAAAACCACAAAATGATCGTCGAAAACTCAGGCCTGCTTTCCGTTGCCGCGATCCGGCATCTGAATGTAACAGACAAGCGCATAGCCTGTGTCTTAAGCGGCGGCAATATGGATGTCATCACCATGTCATCTGTTGTACAGCACGGGTTGATCCTTAGAGACAGGATCTTTACCGTATCTGTCCTGTTGCCCGATAAACCCGGCGAGCTCTCCAGAGTCGCAGGCATCATTGCAGAAACACAGGGTAATGTTATCCGTCTTGACCACAACCAGTTTGTCAGCACAAACAGAAATGATGCGGTTGAGCTTCGGATCACACTCGAAGCCTTCGGGACAGAGCACAAGCAAAGAATCCTTGAGCGCTTAAGCCTGGAAGGTTACAAACCAAGAGAAGTACATGTTGTTTTATAAAAATTCGCAGGTGTCAAGAATAAATACTTGACACCTGTTTTTATGTGTGTTAGTGTGTACAGGTGCGTATCCGGGGCAAAGTGTGCTCCGATATGAAAATCAGTTATCCGAGGTGCTTTATGGAGAAGATCGATCGTCAGGTTTTCCTCTATGATTTTTACGGAGAACTTCTGACGGAACATCAAAGACAGGTATATGAAGACGCAGTTCTGAATGACATGTCACTCGGCGAGATCGCAAGCGAGCTTTCGATCAGCCGCCAGGGTGTACATGACCTGATCAGAAGATGTGACAAGCTTCTTGAGGGATATGAGAACAAGCTGCACCTGTTTGAACGTTTCAGGGAAACGAGACATCAGGTTGAAGAGATTCGCAAGCTTGCCATTGATTGTCCGGCAGAAGCACAGCAGGATCATCTTGACAGGATCGCGGCGATCGCAGCCAGACTTTCCGAAGAACTGTAGCACTGACACATTACGATTCAGGAGATTCTTATGGCATTTGAAAGTCTTTCCGAAAAACTGCAAAATGTCTTTCGCAATCTGAGAAGCAAGGGCCGACTGACGGAAGCCGATGTCAAGACTGCTTTAAAAGAAGTCAAAATGGCGCTTTTAGAGGCAGACGTTAACTTCCGCGTCGTAAAACAATTTGTCAAATCCGTCGAAGAGCGGGCGATCGGTTCCGATGTCATGAACGGGTTGAACCCGGGACAGATGGTAATCAAGATCGTAAACGAAGAGATGGTTTCCCTTATGGGAAGCGAGACCACTGAAATCGCTTTTCGTCCCGGCAAATCGATCACGGTCCTGATGATGACAGGTCTTCAAGGTGCCGGTAAAACGACGACAGCAGCCAAGATTGCAGGTAAATTCAAAGTAAAAGGCAAGAATCCGCTTCTGGTAGCCTGCGACATCTATCGTCCCGCAGCGATCAAACAGCTGCAGGTCAATGGTGAAAAGCAGGGTGTGGAAGTCTTTTCCATGGGCGACGGACACAGTCCTGTCGACATTGCAAAAGCAGCTGTTGAACATGCATCCAAAAACGACAACCGTCTTGTCATCCTTGATACCGCAGGCCGTCTGCACATCGATGATGATATGATGCAGGAGCTTGAAGCGATCAAAGAAGCGGTTGATGTTGCACAGACTGTTCTCGTTGTAGATGCGATGACCGGTCAGGATGCCGTCAACGTAGCCAAGACCTTTGATGAGCGCATCGGCATCGACGGTGTGATCCTGACAAAGCTTGACGGCGACACCAGAGGTGGTGCGGCATTATCAATCCGCGCAGTCACAGGAAAGCCTATCCTGTATGCCGGAATGGGAGAGAAGCTGTCAGATCTCGAACAGTTCTATCCGGATCGTATGGCATCGAGAATCCTCGGCATGGGTGATGTGCTGACACTGATTGAAAAGGCACAGGAGGAGATCGACGAGGAAAAAGCCGCAGAGATGGAAAAGCGCATGAAACGCGCGGAATTCACCTTCGACGATTATCTGACCTCGATGAACCAGATGAAAAAAATGGGCGGTCTCACAAGTGTTCTGTCCATGATGCCCGGTATGGGCGGCAGCCAGCTGAAGCAGATCGAAGATGCAGTGGATGATAAAAAGATGGCACGCATCGAAGCCATCATTTATTCCATGACACCTGAAGAGCGCAGTAAGCCGTCTCTGATGAATCCGAGCAGAAAGCGCAGGATCGCAGCAGGCGCAGGCGTAGATATCTCAGAAGTCAACCGGCTCGTAAAACAGTTTGAGCAGGCCAAAAAAATGATGAAACAGATGCCCGGTCTCACAGGCAAGGGCAAACGCGGCGGCGGTATGTTCGGCGGATTAAAACTTCCGTTTTAACATAGATAAATATGAATTGATTATAGGAGGAAACAAATAATGGCAGTAAAAATCAGATTAAAAAGAATGGGTAAGAAAAAAGCACCGTTTTACAGAATCGTAGTAGCAGATTCCAGAAGCCCGCGTGACGGAAGATTCATCGAGCAGGTTGGTTATTATGATCCGTGCAAAGAGCCGTCAGAGGTTAAGGTTGACGAAGAGGCTGTTAAAAAATGGCTTTCCAACGGCGCACAGCCGACAGCTACTGTAGAAAGAATTCTGAAGAATGCCGGTATTGAGAAATAGATTCGCGAGGTAAAAACATGCAGGAGTTAATCGCAGTAATTGCAAAATCACTTGTCGATAACCCGGAAGAAGTTACGGTATCTGTCAGAGAAAAAGACCACCTGGTCGTTTATGAACTCCATGTTGCATCAGCCGATATGGGTAAAGTAATCGGAAAGCAGGGAAGGATCGCAAAAGCAATCCGTGCCGTTGTCAAAGCGGCAGCTTCCAGGGAGAATGACAAGAAAGTCATTGTAGAAATCGTATAATTGAATGTGCTCTCGATTGCGAGAGCACATTTTTTAACAGAAAGATTTATGAGCAATGGATGATTTGTTAAAAGTTGGCGTCATAGCGAATACACATGGGATTGCAGGCGAGGTAAAAGTGTTCCCGACCACGGATGATATCAAGCGTTTTAAAAAGCTTAAGACCGTGATTCTGGAACCCGAAAAAGAAAACATAACTCTGCATATCACACAGGTGAAATTCGTCAAGAACATGGCAGTCCTGCGGTTCGCAGAATATAGTAATATAAATGAAATCCAGGGATTTCGCGGAAAAGGATTGTATATCACCAGGGATCAGGCCGTTCCACTCGGCGAAAATGAGAATTTTATTGCCGATCTGATCGGTCTTAGCGTTTATTCTACCGAAGACGAATATCTCGGCGAATTGACGGACGTGATCTCAACCAGTGCCAATGACGTATACGTTGTGAAGCAGGAAGACGGACATGAGCTTCTGCTTCCGGCGATTCTTCAGTGCATCAGGGACGTTGATCTGGAATCCGGAAGAGTCACTGCATTTTTGATGCCTGGACTGAGGGAACTCTGATGAACTATCATATTATGACTTTATTTCCGGAATTGATCTCCAGCTATATGGATATGAGCATCCTCGGACGGGCCAGCGAAAACGGTATTATTTCCTATCAGGCAATCAATATCCGGGATTATTCCACCGATAAGCATCACAAAGTGGATGATTATCCTTATGGTGGCGGTCCCGGTATGGTAATGCAGGCGCAGCCAATCTATGATGCCTGGTCAGATATCGTATCCGAGATGCAGGAGAAACCGCGCTGCATTTATCTGACACCACAGGGGAAGACCTTTAACCAGGATATGGCAAAAGAGCTCGCCAAAGAGAAAGACCTCATTTTTCTATGCGGTCACTATGAAGGTGTCGATGAACGTGTTTTAAACGAAATCGTTACAGATCCCATATCTGCCGGCGATTTTGTACTGACCGGCGGAGAACTCCCGGCGCTCATGATGATCGACGCGATTTCCAGAATGATTCCGGGCGTGCTGGGAAATGCCGACTCCGGAGAAGGCGAGTCCTTTGAAAACGGTCTGTTGGAATATCCGCAGTACTCCAGACCGGAATGCTGGAACGGGAAAGCCGTTCCCGAAGTGCTTTTGTCCGGAGACCATGAGAAGATCAGCCAATGGAGAAGAGAAGAGTCCTTAAAACGGACTTGTCAGATGCGGCCGGATCTGTTAAAAGAGGCCATGCTTACACACGAGGAGATCGCAAGAATCATTGGACATAAAAGCGCTGACTGAGATTGATAACTGAAAAACGATAAAAACACTTGCTTTTCTATTATCAATGTGATAAATTATTTTGGTGTGAATAAAAGAGGAGATGGTCCGCTGGCACGAGTCCATGTGTTATGAACATCCGAATAAACAGGAGGTCACAAATGAATACACAGGAAATCTTAAGAAGTATCGAAGCGGCTGATATCCGCGAGGACCTGCCGGACTTTCGTGTCGGTGATACTGTAAGGGTCCATGCAAAGATCAAAGAGGGAAACCGTGAAAGAATTCAGGTTTTCGAAGGCACTGTTTTAAAGAGACAGGGCGGCAGCAACCGTGAGACATTTACTGTACGTAAGTTCTCCAACGGTGTAGGTGTAGAAAAAACCTGGCCGGTTAATTCACCGAATGTTGCTACCATCGAAGTTGTCCGCAGAGGTAAAGTCAGAAGAGCAAGACTGCATTACCTGCGTGGTCGTGTCGGAAAAGCAACCAAGGTTAAAGAGAAAGTTATTCCGAGATAAGCTAGAAAAGATCAGGTTTTGGGCATGCACCATCGTGCATGCCTTTTACTATACAAGGAGTTAGAAAATGCCACGAGGCAGATTTTTATTTGTCAGCCGCCAGGATCCCTTTTATGATCTGCGGGATCGAAAGCGTCCGTTTAAAAAAATAATATTTCCACTTGAGATCGCGGGCGTTGTGGTTCTTGCATTTCTCCTTGTATTTTTTTTCGGAATTCAGGTTCGCATCTCAGATGCCTCCATGGGAGATACGCTGCAGGCCGGACAACGTGTCCTGTTAAACCGCTTTACCTATCACATTTCTGAACCCAAAGCGGATGATATCGTACTCTACAAAACGGAAGGAAGCGGGTGGGAACATAACACCGTCAAACGTGTTGTTGCCGTTCCCGGAGATTATGTTCAGATCAT
>CADBRG010000223.1 GCA_902797015.1 uncultured Lachnospiraceae bacterium | reverse complement strand
TCTGTAACAGGACTTGCTGATATCGCGAATGCATCCAGTTTCGCACTGGCAGACGGCAGCGTTCCGGTTGGTAAATATACCCGTCAGGCACTGGTGAATGCAGGCATGATCGAGACAGACGTTGAAGATGTAGCAGAGATCACAACAGATGAAGTTTCTGCAGCACTTGGCGGCATTGAGATCAATGAGTGTAACAACGTAGGTGCTGTTACAGCAGCTGTTTCCGAAGGCTCTAACGAGGTTGGTACTGTATACAAATCCGATACATATGGTCTGGAAGACAGACTGCAGATCCTTGAGATCGTACCGTATGATCTGACAGGTGATGTTATCTATCCGATCGCACAGATCGTACACCAGGAAGCAGATGAGCTCGAGTCTGCAGCAGCAGTTGACTTCATCAACTTTATCACTTCCGATGAAGCAAAGGCTGTATTTGAGAAATATTACTTTGATACCAACGTAACCGATTAGTGTTTTTAACTCCTTTATATGTTTAATAAGAATTGAAAAATGTGATGTAGATCGCATTCAGGCGCAGGCGGCGGTTCGCTGTCTGCGCTTTTTTCGAATCAGGAAGAATCACTTTCTGACTTAAAAAGCTGGTAACTGTTTATCAGAATTGATAGAATAGGGATATCATTTGCAGTAAGGGGAATTGTTGCATGAATGCATTGGGAGATCTCTTATCAGGTCTTGACTGGAGTCCGTTGTTTATTTCATTAAAAACAGGTGTTGTCGCGACATTCGTGTCGTTCTTTTTGGGGATTTTTGCAGCCAGGAAAGTTGTGCGCGCAGGGGCAAAGACGAAGGCAATCGCAGACGGCATTTTAACCCTGCCGATGGTCCTTCCGCCGACGGTAGCCGGCTTTTTCCTGTTGCTTTTGTTTAGTACGAGACGGCCGGTCGGTATGTTTATGCTCAATCATATGGGGATTAAAGTTGTACAGACCTGGCTTGGATGTATCATAGCTGCTACAGTAATCGCATTCCCGTTGATGTATCGAAATGCAAGAGCTGCATTTGAACAGCTCGATTCCAATCTGGTCTATGCAGGCCGGACGCTTGGGATGTCTGATTTTTCAATCTTTTGGAAAGTCATAGTCCCGAATGCTGGACCGGGCATCATAGCCGGAACGATTCTGACTTTTGCAAGGGCATTGGGAGAGTATGGCGCTACGTCGATGCTTGCAGGCAACATACCGCATAAGACGTCGACGATCTCGCAGCGGATCGCGATGGTCATACAGGATGGCGACTATATGACGGCAGGTGTCTGGGTTATCATCATTCTGATCATTGCATTCGGCATTATCGTTGCAATGAATCTGGTTGCAGGAAAGAACATGAAAAATATACAACGTTGGTAAAAATATATGGCTCTTGAAGTAGATATTAAAAAAACAGTCGGAAAGTTCACACTTGATGTTAAGTTTGAAGCTGAACAGGAGATTTTTGCACTTTTGGGTGCGTCGGGATGCGGCAAGAGTATGACACTGCGCTGCATTGCAGGCATTGACACGCCGGATGAGGGCAGGATCGTGCTGAATGGCCGTACCTTATATGATTCTGAACAGAAGATCAATCTTACGCCGCAAAAAAGGAACGTCGGATATATGTTTCAGGATTATGCGCTTTTTCCGAATATGACAGTGGTAAAAAACATCATGGCCGGAATGGGGAAGCATCCGTCTATGGATGTGGTGCAGCGTTATATTGAGATGTTTCAGCTAAACGGTCTTGAAGAACATCTCCCGCGCCAGCTTTCAGGCGGTCAGAAACAGAGGGTCGCGTTAGCGCGTATGATGGCTGCAGAGCCAGAGATCCTGCTTTTGGACGAACCGCTTTCTGCATTGGATGCTTATCTGAAATGGCAGATGGAAGAAGAACTTCTGGAAGTAATGAAGAGAGTCGATAAGACAGTCCTGTTTGTTTCCCATAGCAGGGATGAGGTATATCACCTGTGTGATACGGTCTGCGTTCTGGAAAAGGGACATATGGAGACGATTCAGGGGAAGCGGGAGTTTTTTGCGAATCCGCAAACCGTTGCTGCGGCGCGCATTTCAGGTGTAAGAAATATTTCTGCGGCGAAAAGGCTCTCAGATCATGAACTGTACGCAGAAGAGTGGGGGATTTATTTTTGCTGCGACAGACCGATCCGTGAAGATCTTGCGTTTGTTGGGATCCGTGCGCATTATATTGAAATTTCCGGAGATGATGAGATAAAAGAACGAAACATGGCAGAGATGACCGTGGATCATCTGTTTGAACAGCAGTTTGAATCGGAACTGGTCCTGCATCCGGGCTTGGAAAATGGCAAAAAGATGCGGTTGCTGATGGAGAAGGAAAAGGCCGAAATGCTGGCGAAGAAAAAGAAGATACGGATTCATTTTCCGGAGGAGGCATTGCTTCTTCTACGGGAGTAGAAATAGTAGAATCATAGAGAAAAACGGCAGAGCCATTCAGAATGTGAAGGCACTGCCGTTTTTGAATGATGAAACATGAAAAGAGAATCATGCAATGGCTTTATTTATAAAACCCGGTCAGAGGATCTGCATTAGTGAGCGATACTGCAGCAGCAAATGCCTTCCTTGCGCCTTTTCCTTCTGCGGTTGAGAAGTCAAAGTCTTCTTCCAGGCAGACGATATTTGCACCTATTTCATCGATAATCTCAGAGCAGAAGCAGAATAAAACTGAACAAAAACGAACAAAACAAATTCTTGCAAAATCTGCATATACAATAATCAAACATGGATAGGAATTGCCTGTTATTTTTTGGAATTTTTGTTATACTGTACTATACGTATAACAATGTGAAATTATGTTTATATATAACATTTCTGAAAGGAAAAGAATATGATGTTTAAAACTGGTGTAATCACGGCAAGCGATAAAGGCTATGCCGGCGAGCGGGAAGACTTAAGTGGAAAGAAGATCGTTTCCATCATGGAAGAAAACGGGTACGAGATCGTAAAGACGATTATCTTACCGGATGATAAAGAGATGTTGGCAAACGAGATGATCGCAATGTGTGATGCCGGAATCAACCTGATTCTGACAACCGGCGGCACCGGTTTTTCTCCGAGAGATATTACGCCGGAGGCGACAAAGCAAGTGATCGAGAAGGAAGTAAACGGAATCCCGATGGCAATCCTGAACTATTCTCTGACGATCACGGAGCGCGCAATGCTTTCCCGGGCAACCGCAGGGATTCGGGGCAATACGCTGATCATCAATCTGCCGGGTAGTCCCAAAGCAGTAGAAGAGGCATTGCTCTATATCCTGCCTTCTTTGAAACACGGTCTGGAAATTATGCTTGGGCTGGATGCAGAGTGCGCCAGAAAAGACTGATCATTCTATCGATATTGTAGATTGACCGCGGGGAGTGCGGAGAAAAGGGGTAAATGTAATATGCAGCTGATTCGTACAGAAGATGCTGTCGGACATGTATTGTGTCACGACATCACACAGATCATCAAGGGAGTAACAAAGGATGCGGTTTTCCGGAAAGGCCATGTGGTAAGGGAGGAAGATATCCCGGTATTGCTTTCCGTCGGAAAAGAGCATCTTTATGTGTGGGAAAAAGATGAAAAGATGCTTCATGAGGATGAAGCCGCACAGGTTCTTTACGAAATCTGTGCAGGTGAGAATATGCACGGTTCGGACGTGAAGGAAGGCAAGATCGAACTGATCGCAGACATCGACGGTCTGTTGAAGATTCGCAAGGAAAATCTGCTGGCAGTCAACAGTCTCGGAGAGATGATGATCGCATCCATCCATGGCAATTTCCCTGTAAAAAAAGGCGATAAGCTGGCAGGAACGCGTATTATTCCGCTGGTGATCGAAAAGGAAAAGATGGAAGCAGCGCGCAAAGCCGGTGGAGACAAGCCGATCTTTGATGTCCTTCCTTTTAACAAGAAAAAAGTAGGAATCGTT
>CADBRG010000222.1 GCA_902797015.1 uncultured Lachnospiraceae bacterium | reverse complement strand
CGCTCAAATTTATCATCCATCGTGTTACCGGAAGCAATGCCGAAAAAGTCTGCTTCATCAATCGTAGCCCGGTTTGCAAGGCTTACGGTAAAAGCTTTTACTTTACGGATGTTCTTTGTGGTCTTGTGCGGCTCGCTGATAAAAAGCGCGATCTTATCCGGCGCGCAGATATTTCCCCATGCGGCATTCATGACATCCACTTTTCCGTTTTCATCATATGTCGCGATCATCAAAACCGGCATAGGATAAACGGCCTGCTGTACTCCTAAATCTTTTTTCATGTTCTTGTCCTCCTTTGTTTGTTGTTATATATGAAAAAAACATTGTGTATGCGTTACTTTTTATAGTGCCTGCTGGCTTTTAACTGTGTGATCAGGCGCTTGTAAAAGGCCATCTGGATCTCTTCCTGTTTTTCTGGCGGATAATCGAAAAAGCCCTTACCGGTTTTGATCCCGTAATGTCCGTCGGCAACGAGTCTTTGCATGGATTCTGCCGGTTTGTCATCATTACAGAGATCCGGGAAAAAGTTGGTTTCTGCAGCACACCAGATATCCAGGCCGCCAAGGTCAGCGCATTCCAGCATCCCTGTTGTCGCATTACGAAATGCGGGGCCTGCCATCAGTGCCCGGTCAACATCCTCTGCGGAGGCGATCCCCTGGTCGATCAGATAAAAGGCTTCCCTTGCCTGCGCATGCAGCAGGCGGTTTGCAACCATGCCGGTCACGTCTTTTAATACGCGTACCGGTTCTTTTTCACAGGCTTCGTAAAGGTTGTAGACCTGATCAAATGTTTCGTCGTCCATATTTCCGTATTTTGATAATTCGACGATCGGGATCAGATACGGCGGGTTATACCAGTGACAGATCATGCAATTTGCCTGTCGTTCTTTTGGGAGATCTGCTGTCATATCAGACAGTTTTAAGCTGGAGGTATTGCTGGATAAAATCGTATGCGCAGGACAGATCTCATCAAGCTGCCGGAAAAGATCTTTTTTGAGATCCAGATTTTCCGGGCAGGCCTCAATGACATAATCTGCATCTTTAGCTGCTTCTGTAAGGTCAGAAAAGAGCGAAATACCTGCCATCGCTCTTTCCATCTCATCCACTGTGATGTACTCCTCTTCTGCCATAAAGGATAGTTCATGTTTTATTTTGTCCATTGCCGTTTCGCTGACCTGGTCAAACGGCTCGTACAGATTGACCTGATAGCCAAATCTTGAAAAGACATGGGCGATGCCATGTCCCATTGTTCCTGCACCTATTACGGTTATGATTTTAATGTCTCTTTTCATTTCAGCGCCTCTAATTCCAGTAATAACATTTCGTAAATATCATCCTGTCCTTCCATCATCGGAGAGTTTTCTCCGCCGCCATTGGTGCTTCGTTTCATTGCGGCATATTCTGCTTCTCCGAATGTGATCAGCTCCATTTCATAGAGCTCAAAGCCGTTCTCTCTGCACAATCTGCAGAAATCAGAGATCGGTTCTTTGGAAGATTTTGTTTTCAGGATAGCGTTCCGAAAAGCCTGATTGGTTAATGCTTTGTGTCTGATGTTTTCTAAAATATCTGCTGTCGACATGTTTTAATCCTGTTTTCCTTCCAGTTCTACATACAAGGGTTCATGATGGACCGCCGGCAAAAAGATGTCAAATATATCGCGCAGTTTGATCTTCATGCTGGATGTGCTCACACATGGATGACAGCCAAAGTATTCACCGTCAAGTACATCCCGGTCGACCAGAAGCTGGACGGCATTTTCTGTATCGTTCATCAGTCCCATGATACTGACTGCGCCCGGCTTGATATCCAGATATTTTTCCATATCCTCCGCGGAAGCGAAGGAAAGTCTCTGGATGCCATGCTGTCCGGACAGTTCTTTTGTTTTAAATGCCTTATCTCCAGGCATTAAAAGGAGGTAAAACTTTGTTTTCTTCCGATTGCAGAGGAACAGATTTTTGCAGATCAGTACGTCAAGTACTTTATCGATTTCGTCACATGCTTCCATCGTGTTTGCGGCCTCATGATCTGTCCTCTGATAGCTGATGCCAAGCCGGTCTAAAAGATCATAGACGCGGATTTCCTTTTGTTCCCGACCGTCTGTTATTTCCGGCCTTCCGTTATACAATTCCATAATGTTAAAACTCTACTTTCTACTCTGAAAACTCGTATCTTACAATAGCACAGTTTGGGATGCCAAATCGGGCATATTCCTCATTTCCCATTTCATAAAAGTAAGAATTGACCATTCTGGCAATCCCGTTATGTGCAACGAGAAGATATGTCTTCTTATCTGACTCTGCCTTGATCTCGTCTAAGAGATTGTAAATACGCTGTGCCAGATGCAGAGTGGATTCACCGTTTACATGTCTGCAGGCAAACCACTCTTTTGCTTTTAGAAAATCCTCCCCGTTACGTGGTGTGGCTTCCCATTTTCCGAAATTCTGCTCGGTCAGACGGGGCTCGAGCCTTGCCGGAATTCCCGTGATCTCAGAGATATGCATTGCAGTCTCAGTTGCTCTGATTAGTGGGGAATAAAGGATCTCGTCTGCGTGAATCTTCTCTTCCAGTATCTTTTTCCCGGTCTCAATCGCCTGCTGATGTCCCAGATCTGTCAGCGGGATATCGGTTGCCCCGCATATTTTGTTTTCTGCATTCCAGACGGTCTGTCCGTGCCGTACAAAATATAAATGTCCCATATGTAAGTCCTTATATATAATGCCTCTTTCTTCCAACAGAGAATTTTTGGATGGTATCCTCATATCCCATGTCAATATTGCTGTCAATTTTTGCCCGGTCAAATGCAAGAATCCCGCCAAGATCTTCAGACGGTGTCAGGTATATGACATTTGACCGGCCGGCATATTCCGCATGCTGCGGCTTTTCTTCGTTCTCTCCAGTGGAAGAAGCCGCCGGCGCCATAAAGGATCAGGGCGATTCCTGCAAGGATGATCGGCAGGTTTTCATTAAAAATACAAAGGATGCCGAAAACGATCGCGACAATGCCTAACAGCAGATATAAAATTCTTTTTAATGATAAGTTCATGGTTTTTACCCTTTTACTTCAGCCATTCTTTGCAGAATCCGATCCTTTAAATCCTTTTCCTTTTCGCGTTTCTTTTTGGTCTCTTTTGCCTTTTCCGCGACCATCGGCGCAACCTCGTGTGCAATAAAGGCAGTGGTTAGCATAATGAGCATACATTTTTCTCCATATTGTGATACACTGCTACTCTTCTTCGTTATCCAATCCGTAATACAGCAGTTCATTATAGGCGGCATTTGCAGCCTGTGCTTCTTTTAACTGCTTCCAGGCATCGATCTCACTCTTGATCGCCAGCATCTCATCTACAACGAGTTCGATGGAATGTGGTTTTACGTGGATCAGATAAGAAGTCATCCGATCCATCGCTTTCGGACTGCCGAGGTTTTTCACGATCGCATCACCTAATTCCTGCGGATATCCCAGAGTCTGAAGGGCTGATATTAAATTGTCTCTGGAGCGGGTCCAGTCTTGCCTGTTATTCAAAATGTAAAGTCCTTTCGCTACATCTGATGTCTGACCACACGGTACTCATCTCCGTTCCTGTAGTAGGGACAGTTTCGGTAACCGCTCTGCAGCAGGCGGACATAGTCGTCCTCATCCATGTTGACAGAACAATAATACATTTCATCGTCTTCGTCATACTCAAAGTATGCACAATCGTCACAACTGATCTGCATGATGTTCATTCCTTTTATTTTAATCTTCCGGTTTAAGTTTTGCAGCGTAGTATTTGTCTGCCTGATAGATCGCACCGACGGTATTGTGTGCCATGACGCGGTCCTTGCTGACAAGCGTGGTGACCGGTGCTTCGGCAAATTTGTAAAACATACTGTCGTGTCCGACGCAAAGGCCAACAAGAATATTCAGATCGGTTTTTTCTGCATTCAGATATTTGGCCTGCAGCACCGGGTTACACATATTTTCTCCTGTAGCATTGCAGAATTCCGGTACGCCGATCGAGGTTTTCTTCTGCGTGCCGCATTTGCAGGCTACACCAAATACTTCAAATCCGTGCTCACGGAAAATGCGTGCAACGGTGCGGGATTCTGCGATCAGTCCTGCGCAGGTCGCAATGCCGATTTTTTTTGCGCTCAGTTTTTTCGCAAACTCGATGGTTTCTTCGAGTCGCGTCATTTTGCAATAGTTTTCCGTCTCCACTTCTGCTGCCGCAATGGCGATTGCACGGATCGTCGGATCTTCGTATTCCGCCATCGCGCTTTGCAAAAGTTCCGGATCGATATTTGTCGTCAGGCAGAACGGCGGGTAAGTGCTCTGCATTTTATTGCAGTTAACGGTACCGCAGTCAATACAGCTGTGTTTTGCTTCCATATAAGTGGCCTTCCTTTCTGTTTTGTTACAATCGTTTGCTCATTTTTGACAGTGCTTCACCGTCAATCAGGAGTATGCCATTTGCTTTGGCCAGTCGTTTGGCATTTGCAGTAAACGTAGAGTTGGTGATCACGGCAGCCTTTTTTGCGTTGTAGTATTGCATGGCAGCGGAGATCTCCTGAACCGGAGTGCTGCCGACAACTGTGCTGTAGCGTTTACACTGAACAACCCATTTTCTGCCGTGTTTTTTTGCAATGATATCAGCACCGTAATCACTGCTGCCCTGTGTGACCTGGATGCTTCTATATCCGTTTTTCTTTAAGACCTTCGCACAATAGGACTCAAATTCATGCCCTTCCATACGGTCAAGTTTCCTTGCAGAAGCATTTGCGATCGGATTGAACATGATCCAGTAAATAAAAAGAAACACAATCAGGATGATGATGGCAATAACAGCTGTCTGCATAGGATTGCTGCCGGTATCTGTATGGGGGAATCCCCATAGGGGTTTTCCCGTCAGACCTTTTAATATCAGGTTGACGGTAATCACTCCGGTAAATAGTACAACAGGCAGCAGGATGACCCTTAGAAAACGTTTCCAGACAGGAAGTAGCTGATATTTCAGATTTCTGCAGGTGACAAGATAAATGATCAAAAACAAAATCATCAGGGATAATTGTGTCGGATCATAGCCTTTGTCAAAAACAAAATCACTAAAATGAAGTGCTGCAAGGACAGAAAACAGGATACCTGCAATCAGATTACATATTTTTCGGAATATATGCATTGAACTTCATTATCCTATCTTTTCTTTACTTATCACTTGAGTTCCCGGTAGATATCATAGCAGAAATCGAATGATCCTACAAATAGGGAAAGCCGGATCAGAAGTAATCTGATCCGGCTGTTATGGTTACGGAAGTCTGGAATTTATACCAGGCAGAAGTCTTTGATAATCTTGTCGCCAACCTCACGTGAAGGTGCGTTTTTGATGGAAACGAGTGTTGCAGCATATTCGTTCATCAGAACCAGGAGAGAATCGATTTCTCTGTTACCGATTTTACGCTCCGGAGCGTCTTTGATCTTACCAAGTTCATCAGCGAATCTTTTATGTGTGTCTGCCATTGCAGCAGCAATGATTGCGTCGCCTTCTTCTCTTGTGTCAGCATTCTTGATGTTGTTGAGTGTTCCAATGAAGTCAGCTGTCATCATCTGCTCGAATTTGATTTTCTCGTCGCCTGTTGCTCTGTCCGGTGCTTCAAGCAGGTAATTGAAGATGTCCTGGAATTTGTAGAAAATTGACATAGTTGCTCCCCCCTTTTAAAATTGTGGTCTGCATCGGCTGCAGACATAAAACTTTACATCATTATCATAATTCAAATTCCGGATTTCAGTAATTCATATTCAATCCTGTGATTTGCAGATAATGGATAAACATGCACATATTTTACAAAATCAAACCCCATATTAACAGCAATACTGCCAAAGCGATCATCGGAATGATGACAGAGACGACAAAGATGTCTTTGTAAGAGTCTTTGTGCGTACAGTGTGATACTGCAAGTAATGTGATCACGGCACCGTTATGCGGAAGCTTATCAAGACTTCCTGCTGCAATCGATGCCACTCGGTGCAGGATATCAGGACTGATGCCAAGTGTCTGCGCGACAGCCATATACTGGTCTGCAAATGCCGCAAGCGCGATCGACAGACCGCCGGATGCAGATCCTGTTGCACCGGAAAGCACACTGGTCGAAATTGCCTCAGAGAATAACAGGGACATGGGTGTGGCGTTCTGACTGATTAAAAGTGCTGTCAGAAGCGCAAAACCGGGAACGATCCGAATGACAGAGCCAAAACCGACTGCGCAGGCCGTGTTCATGATCGCGGTCACAGATCCTTTTGCACCTTCCGTGATCGTCTGCGGAATGCGTTTTAACTTATCCGGATGGAACAGGCAACAAACAATAATGCCTGTGATCAGTGAAACGACGATGTTCCATTTCAGGAGATTCAGCGTGATAAACACAACGATGAGCGGTACCAGGCCTGACAGCCAGTAACGCACTGCTGCTTCCCCTGCCTGTGTTTCGGTTTCTTTTAAAATGGTAGGATCCTCTATGAATCCAAGCTTTGCCTCTCTGGCTTTTTTAACCCGACGGTTTAGATATATGTATCCGGGAACCAGAACAATGATCGCGGCAACGATTCCCATAACAGGTGCTGCAGATGCGGATGTACCGAAATAGTCCATCGGGATCAGGTTCTGGATCTGTGGTGTTCCGGGGATAGATGTCATCGTCAGTCCGAAGGAACCGAAGGCGATTGCTGCAGGCAGCAGGGTTCTCGGAATATTGGCTGCCTTGTAAATTGCATATCCCATCGGATACATAATAAATACAACGACAAAGAGGGAAACGCCGCCGTATGTTAAAAGCATGCACGGGATCAGTACGGCAAGTACGACAAAACGCGGGCCGATCAGCTTAACGATCAGGTCAGCAAGCGCTCTTGCGGCTCCGGTCATTTCCATGACTTTTCCGTAGATCGCACCGAGCAGGAAGGTCGGGAACCAGGAAATAAAGTACTCTCCCACGCCCCGCATATAATCAACGGTATAGGAAGAAAGCAGCGTCCGGTCTTCTCCCAGTCCCGCACCAAGTGCAAAGAGGACAACGATGAATGCTGACAAAGGTGCAACCCAGATAATGGAGTGCCCTTTGAAGGTCAGATAAATCATGAGTGCCAGACCAGCGAAAATACCGATCAAAGACAGGATTTCCATGTTAGTATGTTCCTTTCGTTTCGTTTGACTGTAATGCTTCTACTTCGTCTTGTGTCAGTCTGCGGTATTCACCGGGCGACAATGCCGGATCCAGTGAAAGGCTTCCCATTTTGATTCGTTTCAGATACATAACCTTCATTCCGACAGCCTCAAACATTCGCTTGATCTGGTGAAATTTCCCTTCGCGGATCGTAATCTCTACTTCTGAAGTAACCTTTTCAGGGTCCGTATGTAAAATGGTAAGATCGGCAGGCATGGCAGTCAGATCGTCGTCGACTTTCAGGCCATTTGCAAAGGCGGTAATCTCCTGCTTTGATACAATACCGGAAATGATGGCATAATATACTTTATCGACATGATGCTTTGGTGACAAAAGCCTGTGTGAAAGTGCGCCGTCATTGGTGATCAAAAGCAGGCCTTCGGTATCTTTATCAAGTCTGCCAACGGGAAAAAGATCCGTGCGATGACTTTCTTCGATCAGATCAATGACGGTTTTTAGTTTCGGATCTTCAGTGGCAGAAATCACGCCGGCAGGTTTGTTGAGCATATAATAGGCATTGGATTCATAGGATACCGTTTGGCCGCAAAATGTGACAATGGCCTGTGCGGGTACCTGAAATCCGGGATCTTTTATGATGCTTCCATTTACCGTCGCGCTGCCTTTTCGGATTTTTGCTTTCAGCTCACTGCGGGTACCGATGCCCATATCAGCGAGATATTTGTCTAACCGCATATAAAGAAAACTCCTGTTATCTGACAATCAGAGAATCGAGACTGGTCCTTTTATTTAATACATTCATATCGATGTTGGTTTCATCGCCGTCGTATCCGTCCAATGACATGGTATCACAGTACTGCCAGAGAACCCAGTCTGTTCCTGCCTCAAAGAAAACCGGATAATAAATGCTTCTGACCCATCTCGGATAATCAGAAAAATCATCTTTTATATATTTGCGGTAAATGTCTCTTTGTGCATAGATCATGGGCTTGACCTGGTATTCCTCCTCAAGGATCGTCAGATATTCTCCAAGCTCTCTTACCACATCTTCTTTTTCAGGCGGGTTTTCTTCTTTATCCGCATAGAATTCAACATCTACAACCGGGATCAGACATCCGTCCATATCACCTACGGTTTCAATGAAATGCCGGGCCTGTGTGCTGCCGTCGCTGTCAAAGGAAAAGAAATGATAGGCGCCGACTTCTAAGGGGCTTTCAATTGCGTTTGCCCAGTTCTCTGCAAAATGGGTATCAACGATCTCGCTGCCTTCTGTTGCTTTGACATAGACGAAGGAAAGACCCTGCTCTGAAAGCCGTTCCATATCAACATTTCCCTGATATTTTGACAGATCCGCGCCGATGAGTTCATTGTCAGCGATAAAATATGTGTTTAAAATAACGCGCTTTGCCTTTACCAGAAAAGTAAACTGGTAAAATAAAAATACTATAATAACAGCGATAATGATCAGAATGATCCATATCGCTTTTCGTTTTTTCATATATATAAAACCTTTCAAACAGGCATGCAAGATTGAAACAGCTGCGGATTATCATCTGCAGCTGTTTGGAAATAATCTTATTTGTATTGAAATACTACTACTGCTGTGTCGGCAGTTTGTAGGAACTCTTCAGTGAAACGATTCGGTTGAATACCGGGTTTTCCGGTGAGCTGTCCTTGCTGTCAACACAGAAGAATCCGTTCCGTACAAACTGGAAGCTGTCATATGCCTTTGCAGTCTTTAAAGAAGGCTCAAGCTTGCAGTCTGTGCAGGTTGTCAGTGAATTCGGATTTAAGTTCAGGGAGCCGTCTTCAGGATTGTAAACGCCCTTTTCTTCATCGACAATATTTTCATAGAGACGAACGGTTGCGGAGATCGCACTGTTTGCCTCTACCCAGTGAATGGTACCACGTACTTTTCTGCCGTCCGGGCTGTTGCCGCCACGGCTTTCCGGATCATACGTACAGTGCACTGCAATGATATTGCCGTCGGCATCCTTCTCTACGTCGGTGCAGGTAACAAAATATGCATTCATCAGGCGTACTTCATTGCCCGGATACAGACGACGATACTTTTTCGGCGGAACTTCCATAAAGTCCTCACGCTCAATGTAAAGCTCTCTTCCGAACGGAACCATACGTTTGCCAAGTTCCGGGTTTTCTACGTTATTGTCGATCTCAAGCTCTTCGATCTGTCCTTCAGGATAATTGTCGATGATAAGCTTGATCGGATCAAGGATTGCCATAACACGCGGCGCATCCATTTTCAGATCTTCTCTGATACAGTACTCAAGCATCGCATAGTCAACTGCGGAGTTGGATTTTGACACACCACAGAGGTCGACAAACTTCTGGATTGAGGAAGGTGTAAATCCTCTTCTTCTAAGACCGGCGATGGAGACAAGTCTCGGATCATCCCAGCCGTCTACAATGCCTTCTTCGACAAGCTTCTTGATATAGCGCTTTCCGGTTACGATATTGGTCAGATACAATTTGGCAAATTCGATCTGACGCGGCTTCGGATCATAACCGACCTCATTGACAACCCAGTCATACAGTGGTCTGTGGTCTTCAAATTCCAGTGTGCAGATGGAATGTGTGACGCCTTCGATCGCATCTTCGATCGGATGTGCGAAATCATACATCGGATAGATGCACCACTGGTCTCCTGTTCTGTGATGTGCAATGTGTGCAACACGGTAGATGACAGGATCTCTCATGTTCATGTTCGGAGATGCCATGTCGATCTTTGCGCGAAGTACCTTCTCACCGTCTGCATATTTGCCGTCTTTCATTTCCTCAAAGAGCTTTAAGTTCTCTTCTACGCTGCGTTCACGGTACGGACTGTTTTTTCCGGGCTCTGTCAGAGTGCCACGGTATTCGCGGATCTCGTCTGCTGTCAGATCGCAAACATATGCCTTTCCCTTTTTGATCAGAGTGATCGCCGCTTCATACATCTGCGGGAAATAATCCGATGCAAAATAAAGGCGGTCTTCCCAGTCTGCACCAAGCCATTTAATGTCTTCTAAGATGGAATTGACGAACTCCTCTTTTTCCTTGGTCGGATTGGTGTCATCAAACCGCATATTGAATTTTCCGCCGTATTCCTGTGCAAGTCCATAGTTTAAGAGAATGGATTTTGCATGACCGATATGAAGGTAACCGTTTGGCTCCGGCGGAAACCGGGTGCAGATCTCTTTGTGTTTTCCTTCCTTTAAATCTTCATCGATGATCTGTTCGATGAAGTTTCGGGATACGACTTCTTCTTTTGTTTCTTCTGTTACATTGTCTTTGATGTTGTCTTCCATGTTATCTCCCATGCTTCTAAATTTTATTTAACATGCTCATGCGTAAATAGATGATCCTGGCAGTATTCATAATTGCCGTTACATCTGGAACAAAACCGGAATTCGAGATTCGGATCGTCAAGCTCGGTTCTGCCGCATACCGCACATTTGTGCTTTGTGATCGTCCCGTTTCGGGATGTATAACCACTTGATTGGTTGATCTTTCGCCTGAAATCCTGCTTTCTGTGGATTTCCCGCGGAGAATACTTTTTAAGGTTTCTTGTCATTGCCCAGAAGATCAGGAAGTTGCCAAGTGAGCAGATGATCGCGACACGTGCGGGCCAGCCGGAAACGACTGCACCGTACAATGCGAGTACCGCATAGATGATCGCCAGCCATTTCATCTTGACTGGGATCAGGAAATATACAAGGACCTGATGCTCAGGGTATGTTACCGCAAATGCGAGGAATATGCTTAAGTTGATATAATACGTACTAAATGTCGAAAGGCCTGCTGTCATAACTGCACCGCCGACGATGAAGTACATGATAAACGCACCGACGATCGTTAAAATGATACCGCCAAAGATATAAACGTTAAAGCGGAATGCACCCCAGGTACGCTCCAGTGCTGTTCCGATCTGATAGTAAAAGATGATCATGATGACAGCCCAGATAATGCTGGTGCTTGGCGGGATCAAAAGCCAGGAGACAAGACGCCAGATCTGGCCGTGTAAAATAAAATAAGGCTCAAGAGATAAAAGACTCATTGACTGCGGGAAGGTATACATCAGGACATATCCGATGATATAGCATCCAACCATATATTTCATCAGTCCGGTGATCGCGAATTTCCCGAATCGCCGTTCCATTTTGTCCATAAATCCCATACAGGAAGAGCCTCCTTTTCATTAGTACAATTAATTTGTGTATTCCTTGGGCATACTATCCGCTTTATTATAGAGATTCGTGTTATTTTTGTCAATTTTAAATGAATCGTTAAGAATGTGTAAAGAAGCAGTCTGCGGGCTTGTTTCTTTCTTTGAAAATATGTATAATACGAGGATAAGTTTAAAAATCAAAACACTATATATATGTAAAGGTGACGTATGGAGAACAAGATATATAAACTTGGAATTGATATTGGATCCACAACAGTAAAGATCGCGATCCTTGATGAGAACGATCAGTTAGTATTTGCAGATTATCAGAGACATTTTGCCAATATCCGAGAATCTTTGTCCGGACTTTTGCAAAAAGCTTATGAACAGACAGGAAACATCACACTTTGCCCGATGATCACAGGATCCGGCGGACTGACACTGGCCAACCATCTGGAGGTTCCGTTTGTGCAGGAAGTGGTTTCTGTATCTACTGCCCTCGAGCATATCGCGCCGCAGACCGATGTCGCGATCGAGCTTGGCGGTGAGGATGCGAAGATCATCTATTTTGAAAACGGAAATATCGAGCAGCGAATGAATGGTATCTGTGCCGGCGGTACAGGTTCCTTTATTGACCAGATGGCTTCCCTGATCCAGACAGATGCAAGCGGGCTGAATGAATATGCGAAGGATTATAAGGCGATCTATCCGATCGCAGCGCGTTGCGGTGTATTTGCAAAGTCTGACATTCAGCCATTGATCAATGAAGGCGCGACCAGAGAGGATCTGGCGGCGTCTATTTTCCAGGCAGTTGTCAATCAGACGATCAGCGGTCTTGCCTGCGGCAAACCGATCCGCGGACATGTTGCGTTCCTTGGAGGCCCGCTGCACTTCCTTTCTGAATTGAAGGAAGCGTTTATCCGGACACTTGAGCTTGACGATGAGCATATCATCGCACCGGAGAACTCACATCTGTTTGCTGCGATGGGATCCGCGCTTAACTATAAGGAAGATACACAGATTTCTCTGGAAGCTCTTTTGAACAAGCTGACCGGCGAGATCCATATGGAATTTGAAGTAGACCGTATGGAACCGCTGTTTGCCTCCAAAGAGGATTATGAGGAGTTTACGGCCCGTCATGCAGGGGCTTCTGTTAAGAAAGGCTCACTTGCAGATTATCACGGAAAGTGTTTCCTTGGTATCGATGCAGGTTCTACGACGACAAAGCTTGCGCTTGTCAGTGAAGATGGCACACTGCTCTACTCTTTTTACAGCAATAACAACGGAAGCCCGATCGCGACGTCGATCCGTGCGATCCGTGAGATCTCTTCGCTCATCCCAGATGATACAAAGATTGTTTATTCCTGCTCGACGGGATATGGTGAAGCACTTGTAAAGGCTGCGTTCCAGCTGGATGAGGGTGAAGTTGAGACGGTGGCACACTACACTGCTGCTGCATTCTTTGATCCTTCGGTAGACTGTATTCTGGACATCGGCGGCCAGGATATGAAGTGCATCAAGATCAAAAACAATACGGTTGACAGCGTACTGTTAAACGAAGCATGTTCAGCAGGCTGTGGTTCTTTCATTGAGACTTTTGCAAAATCCCTG
>CADBRG010000221.1 GCA_902797015.1 uncultured Lachnospiraceae bacterium | reverse complement strand
CCATTCAGGAAACAGAGCAGCTGTTTGCACTGATCAGACGTCTGAAAGCAAAAGACGTTGGTATGATCTACATTACACACCGAATGTCTGAGGTGTATCGGATCTGTGACAGGATCACGCTTTTACGGGATGGTAAACTGATCTTTACGGACGACATTCAGTATGTGGACACACATCGTCTGTTAGAGGGAATCATCGGTTCGAAGAATACGAACCAGTTCCCGGAAAAATACCGTGAAACAGGAGATGTGATCTTTGAAGCGAAAAACATCAGCAGTGCCGGAAAGTACGAAGATGTCAGCTTCGAATTAAGAGAGGGAGAAATACTCGGATTTGCCGGACTGGCTGGCGCCGGCCGGACAGAGATCGCAAAGACGATCTTCGGTGTCTATCATCTGGATGCCGGCGAGTTTATCTATAAAGGAGAGAAGCTCAATATCAAGTCGCCGGAGGATGCGGTGAAAAAGGGCATCGGATACGTCAGTGAGGATCGGAAAGAAGAAGGTATCATGGCAGTCCGTTCGATCCTTGAAAACATGAGTATCAGCAATCTGAACCGTCTCGGGAAGAACTTCCACATTGATAAACGGGAAGAGACCAAAGAGGTGGAGGAACAGATTGAAAGCCTGAAGGTCAAGACGACCGGAAAAGAGCAGGCCATCGAAAACCTGAGCGGTGGAAACCAGCAAAAGGTATGTCTTGGGAAATGGCTGATGGCAAGACCGAATCTGCTGCTCCTTGACGAACCGACCCGCGGTGTCGATGTCGGTGCCAGAGCAGATTTCTACCGGATCATACAGGATCTTGTAAAGCAAAAGATTGGCGTCATCGTCATTTCATCTGAAGAAGATGAGCTGATCGGATTGTGCAACCGGATCGTGGTGATGCGGGAAGGCCATAAAGTTGGGGAGTTTACTGACACGGAGACGGATCTGAAAAAGAAAATGTTGAAGCTTATGCTTGACATTTAGGAGGTTGGTTATGCAGGCATCAATTGGGAAAAAAATATATGAGAAATACGGAACGTATATCATATTGGTGGCGCTCATCGTATTCTTTTCAATCGTAGGTGAGGGATTCTTTAGCTGGGGCAACTTAACCAGTCTTCTGAGAACCGGAGCAGTATATATTCTGTTTGGCTGCGGTATGACATTTGTCATGATCAGCGGTAAGATCGATCTTTCAATCGGTGCGATCGCGGCATTGGTTGGCTGTGTGGTATCGCTTTGTATGCAGACAGGTATGTCAGCCATTCCGGCTTCGCTGGTCGGTGTAGGTGTTGGCCTGTTATGCGGATTTGTCAATGGATTCTGTATCGCCAAGCTGCGTGTACCGTTCTTCATTATGACGGCCGGTATGATGTATGCGGCCAGCGGTCTGGCACTGGTACTGACGCATGAAACATCGATCCGCATCGATCATGTGTCCGGCGCAGCGGTACCGTTTGAGTTCTGGGGTGGAAAGACACTGGCACTGATTCCGGGAAAGATCAACATCCCGTCACAGTTTATCATTGCGATTATTTTCTTTATCATTTGTCTTTACCTGATCAATAACACTAAGATGGGGCGTTACACCTATGCGATCGGCAGCAATGAAAAGACTGCAAGACTGTCGGGAGTCAATGTTGACAAATATACGGTTCTGATCTTCACCTTAAACGGTCTGGGTGCAGCTATCGCAGGTCTGGTCCTGGCATCCCGCCTGATGACAGGTAGCCCGAACGTGGCAGACGGTGGATATAACATCCTTGCGATCGCAGCAGCATCCATCGGCGGAACGTCTCTGATGGGTGGTGAAGGTAAACTTGCAAAGACCGTTGTCGGCGCATTTGTTATCTGTGTTATCAGTACCGGCCTGAACATCATGGGAATCTCTGCTTCGGTACAGAAGATCGTTATCGGTGCAGTCCTGATCATTGTTGTAGCAGTGGATATGCTGGGCAAGAGAAGCAGATAATACATTTACCTTTTGACAGGAAGCGCAAATTGCGCTCCTCCCATAAATGACGTAGAAAAGCCATCCGGTAACGGATGGCTTTTCTATTTGTATACTTATTTGATTAAGAGACAATCATGGCGCTCCGGGTGCCGCGGATCGGAATCTGCAGTTCGCAGAAATCCATAGTGTTATCGCTGTCTTCGTAGAAGCTTGCATCCAGGACGCATTTGTCATAGATGTTGTCAAACACCGTATAATCGTTGTCCTTGATCCAGGTCAGGAGACGCTTGATATATTCCGGTTCATATGGCATGCCAAAATGCTGAAGGCAAGCATAATCAGCAGCAGGCAGAACATAGTATCCTTCGCCCTTTTCGGGGTGATCATGTTCGTCCGGGAAGATCAGACTGCAGCATCCTGCGTGCGCAAAGGGATCGCCGTTTCGTACATCCTCTAAAAAGATAAGAGAACCGTACTGGTTGGATGGGAGAAATCCCATCTGTTCGGCCTGGTTCCAGGTGCGCATCAGAGCAAAGTGCAGACCATGACGGGTCAGGTCTTCCTGGTTCCACGGGTGATAATAGACGTACCGCTCCGGCAGATGGCGAATGAACGGTTTGTACTCAGCATCGAAGTAGTCCGGTGCATGCTCGTATATCTTCAGACGGTTTTTGATCTTATTCTGCTGCTTTTTTAAGGAATCAATCTCTTTTTGCAGCTTGTCATTTTGCGCTTTTAACAGATCGATCGCAGTATCAAAGCTGTTGGATGTGTTGTGTTTGCGGATCTCATCTAACGGCATACCGATCGCGCGCAGAAAACAGATTTCACGAAGCTGCGGAATCTGCAGTGTGCTGTAATAGCGGTAACCGTTTTCTTCGGTGATCGCCGGTTTGAAAAGGTCGATCTTATCATAATAGATCAGCGTCTGGCGCGTGATATCATGAATCTGCGCCATTTCTGAAATAGATAATTTTCGATTGATTGAAGCGTAATCTGAAGACATTTTCCACCTTTTATGAATCATAAGGATGACCTGATATCAGATCATCCTGTTTTATACAAACTGTATTCTTACAATACTATTATAAGAGGAATGTTTGATTTCAGTTATGCAGAGATGAATGGTTGCTATCTTGTTTCTGCATAGGATACGGCAGGAATACCAGATAACAAATGTATCATACGTCTGGTTTTTCTACAGGTCCGGACGGAATTTTGTGAGCAAAAACGGTACGATGTCCTCCGGGCGGTTCAGATCAAAGACTGGAACATCCGCTTCATACGGGAAATCTGTCACATAGGCGATGATATTGTCTGTGCTGACGATCGGTGCTTCACAATGGCCTTTCCGTAAGATATGGATCTTCTGCTGGTCACCGAGCTTATAGCCTTCCGTGATGATCAGATCTACGTTTTCAATGTGTTTTAAAATAAAGGGAAGCTCCGGGTTCTGGTCCTTGTGCGTAAAGATCACGGCAGTTTTGTCTTTTGATGTCAGGATCATATGATCCGCACCGGCCTGTGTAAGGCGGTAGCTGTCTTTGCCAGGCTTGTCGATTTCAAAGCCGTGTGCGTCATGCTTGACAACAGCGATGCGCAGCAGTTCCTTTTTCAAAAGCGGAAGCAGTTTTTCAAGATAGGTCGTCTTTCCGGTGCCGGATTTCGCCACAAAGGAAAGGGACGGGATCGCTGTCGGCTGCTTTGGCTGCGCTGTTGCAAAATCAGCAGGAAAGGCGCCGGGCAGCTTTTGGGACAGCTTATTCAATGCGTAGTAATAGGTGGCCGGATCGTTCATGTTAAAGAATTGTTCGGTTGGCAGGAAACGGTCCAGGATCTGAACATTCATGCGACGCAGCATTGCGCGCAGGCGATAGTTGCCATCCTCTATTGCATGTTCCAGCTGTGGCAAGATACTCCGGGAGTAAGCGGTGAACAAAGGCTGTACACGCCCTTCTACATCCTGAATGCCGCAGGCATCCACTTCCGGTTTTGTTGACAGTGTTTCGCAAAGCTCTTTTGCGAGTGCCGGATCGGTAAATGGTGCGTCGACGGATGTAAAGAACAGGATGTCCTCATCGGTATTTCTGAAGCAGCTATACAGACCTCCGATCGGACCGTAGTTTTCTACCATATCTTCAATTGCCCGGCAGCCGCAGATGGCAGTGTAGTCAACCGGTCTGCTGGCGTGCGCCGGAACCGAGAGATAGATTTTATCAAAATAAGGTGTGAAGCGTTTTACCTGGTATTGCAGCAGGTTGCAATCTCCGAAGGGCAGAAAGGTTTTGTCGAATCCCATTCTGGTGCTTAATCCGCCGCATAGTATTACCAATGCATGATTCATTTCATTCATCCTCCTGATCAAAGCAATTGATTAATATATTATCCATGTTTGTAAAGAGGAAAGTCAAGAGAGAAGATAAAAAGTAAACTATTTAAAATTTAGTAGATTCATTACATCAAATTTGTGGTATATTAAAATTTAGCTTGTTTTTAAGCGGAGTTTAGAGAAAGGAATCCTGCATAGGAATAAAAACGCGTTATCATGCAGTTTTACTCAATTTTATTTTTCCTGTTTGCTGCGATCCTGTTTGTTTTATATTATACCGTATTCCGAAAAAAACAGTGGATTCTGCTTCTTGTCGGGAGCCTGCTGTTTTATGTATGGCTTGCAGGCCCGCGGATCGTCTTTTTGATGATCACATCTGTGACCATCTGGTGGGCGGCAAAGGTTTTTGACCGGTTAAATGACAGACGGAAACAAGAGCAAAAAGCAGAAGGGATCACAAAAGACGAAAAGAAGGCGATTAAAAAGAAATATATCCGAAAGAAACGGTTTATACTGGTGGTCATTCTGGTGATTAACTTCGGGATGCTGGCGGCCTTTAAGATCTGCAATCTGTTGCCGGCACCGGAAGGCGGCCTGCTTGCCAATGGCCTGCTCCTGCCGCTCGGTATTTCATTTTACACATTTCAGGCGGTATCTTACCTCGCAGATGTTTACAACGGAAAATATAAGCACGAAGAGAACTATTTCCATTTCCTGTTGTTTGTTTCCTGGTTCCCGCAGATCATTCAGGGGCCGATCAACCGGTTTGACAAGCTGAAGGATCAGTTTTTCAGTAAGCATGCAATCGACTGGGATACTTTCTGCCGGATGATGGCATTGTTCCTGTTTGGCGCATTTAAAAAATACGCGATCGCGGATGTCCTGGCCAGAACCGTGCAGGTGATCTATGAAGCACCGGTGCAGGAGCAGACAGGAGCAGTGGTCGTATTTGGCATGCTGGTGTTTGCAATGCAGGAATATGCGGATTTCTCTGGCGGTATCGATATGGCGATGGCGGTTTCCGGATTGTTTGGCATTCAGATGCTCAAAAACTTTGAACAGCCGTATTTTGCTACGTCGATGGCGAACTTCTGGAGACGCTGGCACATCACGCTCGGTGCATGGATGCGGGACTATGTATTCTATCCGCTGGCCGTGACGAAGCCGATGATGAATGTCATGAAATGGGGCGTGAAGAAGTTCGGAAATACCGGACGGATCCTGCCGGCTGCGATTGGGAATGTAGTCGTTTTCCTGATCGTCGGCATCTGGCACGGGACCGGATGGAATTATGTCTTCTGGGGACTCTATAACGGCGTTCTGATCGCAGTCAGCGAACTGCTGGCGCCCGTCTTTAAGCGCATGGCAGAAAAACTGCATATTAATATGAAGTCAAACGGATTTCATGTATTTCAGATCATCCGGACGTTTATTCTTGTGTGCATCGGCCTGTTGTTTGAACAGTATCAGCGCGTCGCAGACAGCTTTATCGCGCTGCGCTGCGTCTTTACCCGACCGGACTGGGATCTGTCTACGGTTGAAAGCATCTTAAACAGAACGCTTGCAAAGGATATGGATTTTGTGCCGTTTCTGGTGCTGCTGGCAGTGGTTCTGGTGTTCATCTGCAGCGTGATGCGTGAACGGGGCACAGACGTTTTCTTGTGGATCCAAAGCAAAAATGCGTTCATCCGTTGGGGCATCTGGATGCTATTGATCTTCCTGACAATTGCATCGTTTGCGTATGTTCAGGATGCGGGAGGAGGATTTGTTTATGCGAATTTCTAAAAAAGTCGGAAAACGGATCCTGTTTGTCGTTGCACTGCTTGCGGGAGTCGTCGTGCTGAATGCGGTCGCGACCTTCCTGGTTACGCCTTACAGTTCGGCAAGCGGTGCGATGTTTGCACAGTATCGTAAAATCGAAAAAAACAGTCTGGATATGGTATATCTGGGCGATTCCCATTGTTATGAAGGCATTAACCCGTCCGTGATCGATGAAAAAACAGGACTTCGTTCTTTTAATCTGGGCACCAATGCACAGTCTTTATACCATTCCAGAGAGCTTCTTGAAATGGTCATGGAAGAGCAGAATGTCAAATCGGTCGTTCTGGCGCTGGATCCGTATTTCCTTGGCGAGGGCCATGAGCGTCACAGCCGGCCGGAGGCTGCATTTGTCCGGGCGAGAAATACCGGACAGCCGGCTGGCGTGAAACTGAAAAATGCAGCTGGCTTCATGTTTGATGCGGAATACGGAAAAGATACGGAATCTGTCAATTACCTGTTCCCATGGGTCAGCAGCCGGAGCGCAAAGGGGTCCTGGCAGAAAAATGTGCAGGCAAAGATCGCCGGAGAAGAACCGGCAAATGCCAACTGGAACAATTACAGGGAGCCGGACGGATTCAAGCCGTTTACACAGATCAATGATTATGATCATGCAGGGGCGGCCAAACCGGATGAATGGACGCCTGAGATGCTCTCAGAGGATGCGCTCGGCGAACTGGAAGCGATCTGTGAGCTTTGCCGGGCACATGGCGCGCAGATCATGGTGATCGGTGTGCCGAACACCTACAGCTGGGTGCTTCGGACAGGGCCTGCTTATCTGGAACGGAATGCTGCGGTCAAGACATTTCTGGCAGAACGCAATGTTTCCTATTATGATTTCAATCTGGTAAAACCGGAATATCTCCTGATGAGAAAAGATGATTTCAAAGATTGGGAGCACTGCAATGTGACCGGAGCAAATAAATTTTCGTCGGTTCTGGCAGATGTCTGGATGATGGAAAATGAAGGACTGTCAGCAGCTGATATGTTTTTCTCGGATGATACATATTTTACAGCGATCAAGCGCATCGACAGCCTGTATCTGGAATCGCGTATGATTCCGGGGGAAGGCATCGAGGTCACGGCTACACCATGGACGGGATCTGAGGTAGAGATTGAGTATGCGTTTGCCGAGAAGGACTTAAGTGATCCGGATGCAAAGTATGAGGTGGTGCGTCCGTACGGACCGGAGGCGACATTTACTTATCCGGAGACAAAGAGCGGTACGAAACAGTACCGCGTTTACGCAAGACAAAAGGGCGATGATGATTATGAAAGTCTGCGGTCGATTCGCGTGGAATATGAGAGATTCTGATAAACGGAGGATGAAATAGTGGCACATATCATAACGGATTTTCTGGATGAGATCGTAAAAACCTATCCGGATAAAACAGCATTTCAGGAGCCGGAACAAAAGATTAGTTTTTCACAGCTTCGAAAACAGTCACAGGCAATCGCGCAAGGGCTGATCAGAGCGGAAATTTTCCGTAAGCCCGTCGCGATCTATATCGACCGGTCAATCTCCTGTATCCTGGCAATGCTTGGTGTAGCATACAGCGGCAATTTCTATACCGTTCTGGATACGGAGATGCCGCTCTCAAGAGCAGAGCGGATCCTGGAGACGCTAAAACCCGAAGCATTTTTAACCATTCGGGAAAATGAAGAGCAGATCGTGCCGGTTGCAGGCGAAACGCCTGTCTTTTTCCTGGAGGATCTGATCGATCAGGAGGTCGATGAGGCGCTGGTCGCAGAGACCGGGCGGAAGCTTTTGCCGACGGATATTTTATACGTCCTGTTTACATCCGGTTCGACCGGTGTCCCGAAAGGGGTCGTTACACCGCATGAGGCAGTGATCCGCTATATTGAGGCGGTGACAAAAGATTATGACATTACCGCAGAGGACAGCAGTGTGCTGCAGGCACCGCTGTATTTTGTCATGGCGATCGTGGAGATCTTTTCTCCTCTTTATGTCGGCTGTACGACGCATATTGTGCCGAAGATGTATTACGCATTTCCGGCTTACATCATGAAATATATCGAAGAGCATAAGATTACGATGCTTTACTGGGTGCCGTCGGCATTTTCGCTGATCGTGCGGATGAAAGCATTTGGTCTGGCAGATATTTCCAGTGTCAAAAAAGTGATCTTTGGCGGAGAGGTGATGCAGATTCCACCGCTCAAAGCCTGGATGAAAGAACTGCCGGATGCAACATTTATCAATGCATACGGACCGACAGAAAGTACCGATGGTACAACCTATTATAAGGTGGACCGTGAATTCGCGGACAATGACAGGCTGCCGATCGGAATCCCGTTTTCCAATATCGGGGTCCTGGTACTCGATGAGAATGACCAGGCGGTCAGCGAGCCCGGGAAACAGGGCGAGCTCTGCATCTACGGACCATCTGTCACCTACGGTTATTACGGCCGGCAGGATCTGACGGACGCGGTCTTTGTGCAGAATCCGTTAAATACCAATTATCCCGAAAAGATTTACCGGACTGGCGATCTGGTGGAGTTTAACCAGTACGGCGAGATGGAATTTGCCGGCAGGAAGGATTTCCAGATCAAGCATATGGGACACCGGATCGAACTTGGGGAGATTGAGGCAAATGCAGCGTCTGTCCCCGGTGTCGAGGAAAATGCCTGCTTCTATGATAATGAAAAAGAGCGGATCGTGATGTACTATAGCGGAACGATTGATCGGAAAGCATTGAAACAAAACCTGAAGGGACTGGTGCCGGAATATATGGTGCCGGGGAAAATCATACAAAAGGATGTGCTCCCGCACAACCTGCACGGAAAGATCGACAGACGGGAATTAAAGGAAGAGATGAAGGGACTGTAATATGGAAATTGTAATCTCTGTTTTTGTGGGTGTTTGGATTGTGATCGCAAGCGTTCTCGCACACAAAAGAATCAAGAAAGAATATGGACCGTATCTGGATACAGAAACGGAAACGCGCTCTGACCAGAAGGAGGAAATAAGATGAATATTTACTTCTTCGGCATGTGCATTTCGATGGCTGTTTATATCATGGTCGGTGCATGGGTCAGCAGAAAGATCAAAACGACAGAGGATTATTATGTTGCGGGACGACGTGCACCGGCATTTCTGATCGCCGGATCGCTGATCGCTTCCTATACCAGTACAGGAATGTTTATGGGAGACGCTTCGACGTTCTTCCAGGGTGCGTTTGCGCCGATGATCATTCTTTCGAGT
>CADBRG010000220.1 GCA_902797015.1 uncultured Lachnospiraceae bacterium | reverse complement strand
CTCTGCTTCAATAGAAGTGCTGACTGGTCTGATGATCCGTTCGTTATATGAACTTTCAGAATTATCAGGGATCGATCTGGCGCTTGTTGGACAGAATGCGGAAAATGTGTATTGTGGCATGCAGTGTGGAATTATGGATCAGTTTGCGTCCGCAATGGGAAAAAGAGAGCATGCGATCTACCTGGATACAGAGTCACTTGATTACAGTCTTGTACCACTGCACATGGGAGCGTATGAGCTTTTGATCACAAACAGTAAGGTCAAACATTCGCTGGTTTCTTCTGCATATAATGACCGCAGGAGAGAGTGCGCAGAGGCGCTGACCAGTCTGCAAGAGGAACCGGAATTATCTCATCTGAAACATCTGTGTGAGCTGACGTCAGAGCAGTTTGATCAATATCAGAATGTGATCAAAGATCCGGTGAATCGTATGCGGGCAAAGCATGCTGTTAATGAAAATGAGAGAACAGTAAAAGCGGTAACTGCCCTTCAGAACGATGATCTTTTGGCATTTGGCAGACTGATGAATGAAAGCCATGATTCTCTGCGGGACGATTATGCAGTTTCATGTGAAGAGATCGATTTTCTTGTCGATGCGACCCGGAGAATGCCTGGTGTGGCCGGCAGCAGGATCACAGGCGGTGGTTTCGGAGGATGCACGGTCAGTGTTGTAAAAAAAGATCAGACAGAAAAAATCATTGCAGAAGTCGGAAAACAATATTTGGAAAAATATGGCAAAGAAGCAGCGTTTTATCGCGTGATGCCGGAGGATGGAGCACATGTCATCGTTATGTGATCATATCAAAGAACTGATCGGATACGGGATCCGGACCGGATTGTTGGATCCGACAGAAGAAATCTATACCAGAAATTTATTATTGGATCTGTTTGAAGAAGCAGAATATACGGAGCCGGAGAGTATACGAAAGGAACCGGAGCTGCATGAGATCCTGGAACCCTTATTGGAGATCGCTGTGGAAAAAGGCCTGACAGGTAAGAGCGTTTCAGAGAAGGATCTGTTTGATACACGGATCATGAACTGTCTTACCCCGCGGCCGAAAGAAGTGATCCGGCAGTTTGACCAATACTATGCTGTGTCGCCTGAAACAGCGACTGACTGGTATTACCGGTTCAGCCAGGATACCAATTATATCAGACGTGACAGGGCCAGAAAGAATCTTGGCTGGAAAACAGATTCTCCCTATGGAGAGATCGATATTACCGTTAATCTGGCAAAGCCTGAGAAAGATCCGGCAGAGATCGCGGCGGCAGGGAAAGCAAAGCCATCCGGTTATCCGGCGTGTCTTCTCTGTAGGGAAAATGAAGGATATGCAGGGCATATCGGTCATCCCGCAAGGCAGACGCATCGTGTGATCCCGATCGATGTTGCGGGAGAAGAATGGGGGCTACAGTACAGTCCGTACGGATACTACAATGAGCATTGTATCGTTTTTTCGAATGAACACAGACCGATGAAAATCGATGCATCCTGTTTCAGGAAGCTGTTGAGCATCGTGGAGCGGTTTCCGCATTATTTTGTTGGCTCGAATGCAGACCTTCCGATCGTCGGCGGATCGATCCTGTCACATGAGCATTTTCAGGGCGGAAGATATACGTTTGCCATGGAAAAAGCGCCGATCGCGATTCCGTTTAAAATCGCAGGATATGAAGATGTAGAATCGGGGATTGTCTGCTGGCCATTGTCGGTGTTCCGCATCAGAAGTGCTGATCCGGTGCGTCTAACAGAACTTGCAGATAAGATTCTTAAGGTATGGAGAGGCTATTCTGACGAAGCAGAATCGATATTCGCCTATACAGACAAAGAAGCGCATAACACGATCACGCCGATCGCACGGATGCGGGATGGCTTGTTCGAACTGGATCTGACGTTGCGAAACAACCTGGTAACGGACGAGAGACCATTTGGGCTCTATCATCCTGCCGAAAAATATCATCATATCAAAAAAGAAAACATCGGTCTGATCGAAGTAATGGGGCTGGCAGTTTTGCCGGCGCGCCTGAAGAACGAGATGTCGCATTTAAGAGAGCTGATCCTTTGCGGAAAGGAAAGAGGATTGCAGGATGAAGAGATCGTTTCACAGATCAGAGCGCAGGAGGACCTGAAAAAGCATGCAGATTGGACCGCAGAGATTCTGAAGAACCATCCTGAGATTACTTCCTCCAATCTGGAAGGGCTTCTGCAAAAAGAAATCGGAACCGTATTTGTGCATGTCCTTGAGGATGCGGGTGTTTATAAATG
Source organism: uncultured Lachnospiraceae bacterium (assembly GCA_902797015.1). Taxonomy (GTDB): domain Bacteria; phylum Bacillota; class Clostridia; order Lachnospirales; family Lachnospiraceae; genus SY8519. The sequence goes on along the minus strand of CADBRG010000220.1, from coordinate 2,530 downwards.
GACACAGCGTGGTCATAAGGGCTTCCTGCGGTTTCTGGAGGAGGTTTCCAAAGCTTGAAAGATGCATATATCAAAGCAAAAACTGCCGGAGAGAGAGCCTATAAAAAGGCCCTCTCTTCTGGTAATTATCCGTTTTTAACAGATCTCGATCATGTGCTTTACGGAAAATCGGATCGGATCGAAAAGGTGGTTGGCCAGATGGAAATTCCGATGAGGATGATCGCTGGGACAAAGAATCAGATGCGTGGAGAATCCTTTGCATGCAATTTTATGCCGCTTCTGCCACAGGATTCGGAGTTTGCGATCAAATGGAGTGCGCTTTTTGCGGCACAGCAAGAAGAAGGAATCAGAGATCCTGTCATCGTATATGAGTACCTGCACAGGTTTTATGTCGTGGAGGGCAATAAGCGGGTTTCGGTGCTGCGATATCTGAACGCCCCGGTGATCACTGCTGACGTGACCCGGATCATGCCGCTAAATGACGATGACCCGGACATTGCGGTGTATTATGAATTCCTGGATTTCTTTGAGAGAGCGCCGATTTACGAATTGCAGTTTTCGGAGAAGGGCGGTTATCAAAAACTTGAAAAAATGATCGGAATGGAGGTCGGTTCTGTCTGGTCGCATGAGATGGTCAAGATGGTAAAAAGTGCATATTATCGGTTTGAAGAGATTTATTTAAAGCGGGAACATTATCATCTGAGCGTGTCTGATGCATTTCTGGTATTTTTGAACTTTTATCCGCTCAGCAGTTTGCTGGAAGAAGGCAACCATGAGATCAAGAAGATGATGGATCACATCAGTAAGATCCTTTACATGAAGGTGGAGTGGGGACATGAAGATTCTGATCATAGCGGATGAGGAAGATCCTTATCTGTGGAGCAGGACCAGAGAGAATCATCCAAAAGTCGATCTGATTCTGTCATGTGGCGATTTAGAATCGGCATATCTGCAGTATCTGGTCACGATATATAACTGCCCTCTTTTATATGTGCACGGGAATCATGATGCACACTATGCGGAGCGCCCTCCGGAAGGCTGCATCTGTATTGAAGACATGGTGTATGACTTTCAAGGGCTCCGGATTCTGGGGCTTGGCGGATCCTTTCGGTATCGGCAGGGAGAACATATGTATACCGAACAGGAAATGCAGAAAAAGTATTGCAGGGCCTGGCGTTCTATAAAAAAGCACCGGGGATTTGATATATTACTGACGCATGCACCGGCATACGGAATGGGCGATATGGACAATTTGTCACACAGAGGGTTTCAGATCTTTGAAAAGCTGATCCGGAAATATCACCCGCGCTATCATGTATACGGTCATGTTCACCGTTCCTACGACAGTCATTTTATCAGAGTGCGGGGATATGATGGCGGAACGACAGCAATCAATGCATTTGGAAAATATTATCTGGAAATCTGAAAGGTCGTATGACAGATATAAGAGCAGGAGATTGAAAAATGGGAGAAAATACACAAAAGAAAGGAGTCTCTTCCGTTGAGGCTATTTTTCGGAATCGTCTGCAGAAATGTAAAGATGAGCTGAAATGGCTCTATATGGAATTGTATGAAGATGAAGCGGGTTTTGAGAAATTCGTACAGATGCTGTCAGATTGTTATCATGCGAGAAAGAAAGCGTTAAGAGCACTTGACCGGGAAAGAGAAGGAGATCCGTCCTGGTATCGGTCGAATGATATGCTCGGTATGATCTTATATACGGATTGTTTTGCAGATGACTTAAACGGTCTGAAAGGACATCTTGACTATATCGAAGAATGCGGTGTTAACCTGATTCATCTGATGCCGCTTTTGGAGTCGCCGGAGGGAAGAAGCGACGGCGGTTACGCCGTTTCGGACTTCCGAAAGGTGCAGCCTGCACTTGGAACAATGGAAGATCTCGAAGATGTGGCGGATCTGTGCCGTGCAAAAGGCATCCGGCTTTGTCTGGATTTTGTCATGAACCATACTTCAGAGGACCATGAATGGGCACGGCGTGCAAGACGTGGACAAAAGGAGTATCAGGACCGGTATTTCTTTTATGATGACTGGGAGATCCCGGATCAGTTTGAGCAGACGATGCCTGAGGTGTTTCCGACGACGGCACCGGGAAATTTCACCTGGTGTGAAGAGGCCGGAAAGGTCGTTATGACAACGTTTTATCCATACCAGTGGGATCTGAATTACCGCAATCCCATCGTGTTATGTGAGATGACGGAAAATCTGCTGTATTTGTGCAACCGGGGAATTGATATCATCAGACTCGATGCGGTTCCTTATATCTGGAAGACGCTCGGAACAAATTGCAGAAATCTAAAAGAGGTACACAGTCTTGCAAGGATCCTGCATCTGGCAGTTGAGATCGTATGCCCGGGGACGTTACTTTTGGGTGAGGTCGTGATGGAACCGGTCGAAGTGGTACCGTATTTTGGCAGGGTCGGCAAGCCGGAATGTGATATGCTTTATAATGTGACGACGATGTGCACGATGTGGCATACCGTGGCGACAAGGGATATCCGGTTGTTACGAG
>CADBRG010000219.1 GCA_902797015.1 uncultured Lachnospiraceae bacterium | reverse complement strand
GATGCGTTGATTTCTTTTAACTTTGGCAGCACCTCTGCGCGGATCAGATTCCTGCTAAGCGAAACATCTGTATTTGTCTCATCCACGCACCAGGAGATTTTGTTTTCAGACAGCCAGTCTTCGATCTCATCCCTGGAAATGCATAACAGCGGCCGGATGATCTTTCCTCTTACCGGCGGAATCCCGGCAAGGCCCGCAAGGCCCGTTCCTCTTGCCAGATGAAACAGCATCGTTTCCGCATTGTCATCCATATGATGCGCTACTGCGATCCTGCAGGCACCTTCTTCCCGGGCAACCCTGTCAAACACCTGATAGCGCAGCATTCTGGCTGCCTCTTCGATGCCTGTTCCCGACGCCTTTGCAAATGCCGGTGCATCTACATGCTCCACTCTCCACGGGAGTTCCTCTGCCTGACAGATTTGTTTTACATATTCCATGTCCCGAAGACTGGATTCGCCCCGGATGCCATGCTCTACATGGATCACCTTGACCAAACAGGATAACTCCTGTGAAAGCGCCTTTAATGCATACAGCAAAAAGACAGAGTCCGCGCCACCGGACACCGCTGCCAGCACACAGTCACCCTGCTGTATCATTCGATGCTCCCTGACATATTCTGCAATTTTCAAAAAAACAGGATCTCTCATGTTTTCACCCAAAATCATCGCGTTATGGCGCTTGCTTTAAAAATACAAACACCCCCGCTCATCTCCCGGGATCCGGCAGAAAAGTGAGGGTCTTAAAATGTGCTCAGTTCAAATGCCGCACATATTTACTCTTCCTTGAAAATGATCTCATCATCATAAGCCATACCAAGCTTGGACTTTGCAGTATCTTCAACATACTCATCCGTGTTGACATACTCCTGCTTTGCTTCCAGCTGCTTCGTTCTCTGCTCCTCAGCCTTCAGTTCCGTCTTCAGCTGCTTTTCCTTGGCAATATATGCATCGTTCTGTGCATCAAGACGAACGATCTGCACTGAAAGGATCGCGATCAGAACGATCACCATGCAGGTGACACCGATCCGCGCTTTCCGGTTTCTGGGATTGCGGACCTTTTTGGTGGCTGTCTTTTTTCTTTCATTTAAATCCAGTGTTGATTTCTGTTTTTTTCTCACGCCTGACTCCTTTGACAGATCCGTAACTACCTGTTACCCATTCCTGCTTCGGTCATCCTGTTATTATCATATCCAATGAAACGGCGGAATGCAACCTAGAGATAACGGAACATCTCCGCTGCTTCTTCTTTCTTCGTGGTCTCGGCGATCTTAAGGATCTCTGCCTTCACCGAGCGATTCCCGAATGTGATCTCTAAAACGTCTCCGGCCTTTACCTGCTGGGATGCTTTCGCAACCTTTCCGTTCACGGTAATACGTCCTGCGTCACAGGCCTCATTCGCTACTGTACGACGCTTGATCAGCCGGGAGACCTTCAGATACTTATCAAGTCTCATGCTCCCTCCTGATATGAAACAGCATCCCTGTGGGATTCACAGGGATGCCGGTTTTGTTTCATCTGTCAGAATAAAATTACTGATTTACGATATCTTTCAGAGCTTTGCCAGCTTTGAACTTCGGTGCCTTTGAAGCCGGAATCTTGATTTCCTTCTTCGTCTGCGGATTTCTACCTGTTCTAGCGGCTCTTTCAGTAACTTCAAATGTGCCAAATCCTACCAGCTGAACTTTATCACCCTTCTTCAGAGTATCTGCTACGATTTCAGTAAATGCAGCCAATGCTTTTTCTGCGTCTTTTTTCTGCAGACCTGTCTGCTCAGCAATCTGTGCAACTAATTCTGATTTGTTCATTCTTCTTTCCTCCTACCCCGCCTTACATACGGGTTCTTATGATACAATACATCTTTATTTTATACTTGATTTTCGCCGTTCTGTCAAGGTTTTCAGCACCTATTTCGCATTATTCATAAAACATTTAGAATCCCGGAGGAATTCCTGCCAAAACGCTGATTTTCAGGCTACATCATTGCCTCTACAATGCCCTTAACGGCAGCGCCGAGGTTCGCTGCTTTGTCTGCTGCATCCTCTGCTGATGTACCGACGATTCCGAAGTAGAATTTCAGTTTCGGCTCGGTACCTGACGGTCTGAAGCATACCCATGCTGCATCCGGCAGATTACAATAGAGCACGTTTGCTGACGGGAGTCCGGTCGGCTTTGTCTCACCTGTACGGTTGTCAACGATCGTGCCTTTCTTATAGTCTCTGAGCGACAGTACTTCAAGACCGCCGATCTCTTTTGGCGGATCTTTGCGCAGCTCTTCCATGATGGACTGGATCTTCTCGATGCCTTCTTTTCCTTTCAGTGTAATGGATGTCACTTCATCGTGATACCAGCCATATTTATCATACAGCTCTACCATTGCATCCCAGAGCGTCTTGCCCTGTGCCTTATACCATGCAGCAGCTTCGCAAAGTACCATGGATGCTGCAACAGCATCTTTATCTCTTGCATAGGTTCCCGGCAGACAGCCGTAGCTTTCTTCCATACCAAAGAGGTAAGTTCCGGTTCCTTCTGTTTCAAACTCGAGCATCTTACGGCCGATGAATTTAAAGCCTGTTAACACTTCGACCAGATCCACACCGTAGTCTGCAGCAATGGCATCTGCAAGGTTCGTGCTGACGATTGATTTGATAAATGCACCGTCTTTGGGAAGACCATAGAGTGCTTTCCTCTGTGCGATCTCATATGCACCGATCAGGCAGCCTGACATATTTCCTGTCAGGGCATGATAGCTGCCGTCTGATCCGTCTTTCACGTAAACGCCAAGGCGGTCTGCGTCCGGATCTGTTGCCAGAACCAGGTCTGCGTCTTTTTCCTTTGCAAGCTTTAATGCCAGTGCGAATGCATCTTCTGCTTCCGGATTCGGATAGCTTACAGTCGGGAAATTACCATCCGGTTCTTCCTGCTCCGGTACAACAAATACCTGCTTAAATCCAAGTTCATCCAGGATGCGGCGAACCGGCTTATTTCCTGTTCCGTGAAGCGGTGTGTAAACGATGCGCAGGTGATCTGCCTGGGCAGCGATCGCTTCCGGATGAAGAACTACTTTTTTGAGCTCTTCCATGTACAGATCATCAATGTCTTTTCCGATGATCGTTAACAGACCTGATTTGATCGCCTCATCATAATCCATGGTCTTAACTGTCGTAAAATCCGTTACCGCACGAACCTGATCCATGATTCCGCTATCATGCGGCGGTGTGATCTGTGCGCCGTCTTCCCAATATACTTTATAGCCGTTGTATTCTGCCGGATTGTGGCTGGCTGTGATTACAACACCTGCCGTACATTTTAATGTGCGGACAGTAAAAGAAAGCTCCGGAACCGGACGAAGAGAATCAAACATATATGCCTTTACACCGTTTGCGGCCAGACAAAGTGCTGTTTCACGTGCAAATTCCGGTGACATGTTTCTGGAATCGTAGGCGATCGCTACACCTCTGTCCTGTACACCGAGGGAGCAGATATAGTTTGCCAGGCCCTGTGTCGCTTTTCTGACCGTGTAGATATTCATGCGGTTCATACCTGCTCCGATCACACCGCGCAGACCTGCCGTACCGAATTCCAGTTCCATGTAAAACCGGTCTTCGATCTCTTTTTCATCTCCCGCAATCGCACGAAGCTCTTCTTTTGTCGCCTCGTCAAAATACGGATTTTCAAGCCATTCATTGTAAGATTCTTTGTAGTTCATGTCTTTTCCTCCAGTTACAAAACCATCTTTTAAAATTGTTCCAGATGCGCAAGCAGATACGCTCTGCTGTTATGTTCCGGTTCTTCGAGTACGTCCTCAAGCATCGCATGCAGGATTTCTCCGATCTTTGGGCCCGTCTGGATTCCCTGCGCGATCAGGTCTGACCCGTCAACTGCAAGATCCTTTATGGAGAGACACTGCTTTTTGGCCAGTATCTCCCGCCAGAGGCGCTCATATCCGTCAACCCGGGCAAGCTTTTCTATCCGCAAATAAGAGCTCTGTGCCAGAATGTCCGCACGCATGACTGCAAACAGATCCGGATAGATTTCCTCTCCGTTCCTGCTGACAGCTCTTCTGACTGCCCTGAGCTGCTTTTGATCGGATGCGTTTCCACTCTCTTCCAGCCGGAAAATCCGTTCATCATGCAGTCGTACAAGACCTGTTACCCGTCTGATCGTATCGTTATCAAACTTTAGCCGGCGCAGGATTTTTTTAGCCATCTCTGCCCCGAGCTGCGGATGGCCGTAAAAATGGTCCCATCCTTCTTCATCCGTTGTCCTGCAATCAGGTTTTGCGATGTCATGAAACAGCATCGCCAGACGAAGCACTTTATCTGCCCGGACTTTTTTTAACGAAAGGAGCGTGTGCTCTCCTGCAGTTTCTCCGTGATGTCTGGAGTTTTGCGGTGTCTTCATCAATGCTGAAAACTCCGGCAGAAAAACATCTGTCAGGCCACTCTGATACAGTATTTCCAGCTGATCCGGATGATCCGATGTCAGCAGCTTGACCAGCTCTGTCTGGATCCGTTCCGCACTGATCATCTGAAGACGCGGTGCAAGTACTCTGATCTGTTCCAGTGTATCCGGAACGACCGTAAATCCAAGCTGTGCCGCAAACCTGACCGCACGCATCATCCTGAGCGCGTCTTCCGTAAAGCGCTCCTTTGCGTTGCCCACACATCGGATCTGCCTGTTTTTCAGATCCGAAAGTCCGTCAAAGCAATCGATCAGTCCTGCAGTCTCGTTGTAAGCCATGGCATTGATCGTAAAATCTCTGCGCTTTAAATCTTCTTCCAGGCTCGGCGTAAAGGTGACATCTTTGGGATGCCTTGCATCCTCATAGACTCCGTCAATCCGGAACGTCGTCACTTCATAAGTTTCCCAGCCGTCTTTTCCGCCCCGGAACAGAACGGTTACGGTGCCGTGCTGCAGCCCCGTATCGATCGTTCTGGCAAAAAGCGCCTTGACCTGTTCGGGCAGTGCGGAGGTCGTAATGTCCCAGTCATCCGGTTCACGACCCAGGAGTGCATCCCGCACACAGCCGCCCACTGCATATGCCTCAAATCCGGCATCCTGCAGGGTATGAATGATCTTTTTGACATTTTCAGGCAGCTTTAAAACCATCTTTAATATGCACGTCCCCAATATACCAGCTTCTTCGCCGGCTTTCCGCAGCAGACACAAACATCTGAGATCTGCTCCTGATCATGGAACGGCATGCAGCGGGAGGTCGCACCTGTTTCTTCTTTGATCTGATCTTCACAGGCCTGATCGCCGCACCACATTCCGCGGATGAATCCCGGTTTGTTTTCTACTGTATCTTTAAATGTCTCGTAATCTGTCGCATCCCAGATGTGCGCATCGCGATGTGCTTTGGCACGTTCGAACATATCCTTCTGGATGGTTTCGAGCAGCTCCGGTACGACTGTCTCGATCTCATCAAGGGATACAAACATCTTTTCTCTGGTATCACGGCGAACCAGTACACACTGGTTCTTTTCAAGGTCTTTCGGGCCAAGCTCAAGGCGGATCGGAATACCGCGCATCTCCTGCTCGGAGAACTTCCAGCCTGGGCTCTTCTCACTGTCATCGATGCGTACGGAGCAAACCTTGCTCAGGCGGTCTTTGACTTCATTTGCCTTATCCAGCACGCCTTCCGCATCCTGACGGATCGGGATCACCATCAGCTGTACCGGTGCGATACGCGGCGGCAGTACCAGTCCGGAATCGTCACCATGTACCATGATCAGCGCACCGATCAGACGGGTCGTGGAACCCCAGGATGTCTGATGAACATATTTGAGTGTATTGTCTTTATCTGTAAAGGTAACATCATAAGCTCTTGCGAATCCGTCGCCGAAATTGTGACTGGTACCGGACTGCAGTGCTTTTCCGTCATGCATCAGCGCCTCGATCGTGTAGGTCGCCTTCGCACCGGCGAATTTCTCTTTTTCCGTCTTCTGTCCGCGGATGACAGGCATTGCCAGCACTTCTTCACAGAAATCCGCATAGACATTCAGCATCTGAACGGTACGCTCTTCTGCTTCCTCTGCAGTCGCATGTGCGGTATGTCCCTCCTGCCACAGGAATTCACGGGAACGAAGGAACGGTCTGGTCTCCTTTTCCCAGCGAACCACGTTACACCACTGGTTGTATACGCGCGGCAGATCACGGTAAGACTGAATATCGTCTTTATAAAAATCGCAGAACAGTGTCTCCGATGTCGGACGAACGCACAGACGCTCCTGCAGCGGGCTCATGCCGCCATGAGTTACCCATGCAACCTCAGGTGCAAAGCCTTCGACATGATCCTTTTCCTTCTGCAAAAGACTCTCCGGAATAAAAAGCGGCAGATATACATTCTCTACTCCAGTCTCTTTAAAGCGGCGGTCCATCTCACGCTGGATATTCTCCCAGATCGCGTAGCCGGCCGGCTTGATGATCATACATCCCTTAATACTGGAATAGGCAATGAGCTCTGCCTTCTTCACAACGTCTGTATACCATTGTGCAAAATCTTCTTCCATCGAAGTGATCGCTTCTACAAGTTTCTTTTCCTTAGCCATAATATTTAACATCTCCTAGTAATAGTATATACAGAGGTATTATCGCACATTCCAAAGCTTTTTTCCATGCTTTTCTTTTGAATCATTCGCGCAAAGTTCTTTAAGCTTTTTCGGCTCTTCTGCCCGCCCCCGTTTTTGGAACTTTTTTCTGCTCACGCCCTGCTTTTGTTCCAAAACCAATCCGGCATTTGCAATTCATCCGCAAATATAATACATTAGCTACATCAGCTACATCAGATTTTAAAAGCCACAGGGAGGCAAGATATGTTCCGGAAAATGAGACGTTTCAAACAGCAGCTGCCTGAAGCAGAATGCCTTGAGATATTAGAAAAAGCACCGCGCGGTGTTCTCGCAGTGCTCGGTGACGAAGGGTATCCGTATACGGTCCCGCTTGATTTTGTTTATGATGACGGAAAACTGTATTTCCACAGCGCTCTGGAAGGCCACAAGGTCGACGCGATCAGAAACTATGATAAAGCATCCTTCTGCGTGCTGAATGAAGGTTATCAGAACCCTGGCGAGTGGTGGTACTACTTCCGCAGCGTAATCGCATTCGGAAAGATCCGTATCCTGGAAGACCGGGATGAGATCAATGAAAAGCTTCGCCTGCTTGCCAGAAAATATATGCCTGCAGAAGACATTGAACCTGACATGGCAAAAAATGCGCATCGGTCTGCGTTGATCGAACTGACCATCGAGCACATGACCGGCAAACGCGTCGAAGAAAAATAATAGACACACCCTATATCATCTAAGAGCTTCCCCGTTAATCAGGGAAGCTCGTTTTATCATTCCACATGTTTCAACTGCGCACTTGGCAGCGCATCCTCCGTAATCGTCAGGATCGCATAGGTCCCTTTTCTCGGGATCTGTCTGGGTCTTGCAACGCTGCCCGGATTCAATAACAGCATGCCTTCTTCCGTCATATTCTGCGGGACATGAGAATGTCCGAAGCATACCACGTCAGCGTATTTCTCTTTTCCGGCGTAAAAGATCAGATCATCCCGGTAATCGACATGATACCGGTGCCCGTGGTTAATGAAGATATTGTAATAGCCGATCTTTACCGTCAGATTTTCCGGATAACTTCCGGAATAATCACAGTTCCCCGCCACTGCATAGACAGGAATATCCGCATCCAAAACACCTTCTAACGTGCCGCAGACATCACCGCAATGGATGATCGCGTCAACCTCCGGTTCTTTCTTTAAGATCTGATTGATCAAGCGGTTCTCCCCATGTGTATCAGAAACGACAAGAACCTTATATTCACTCTTTTTTGGCAGTTGTCTCATTACTTATCCTCTTTTGTCTTTCCCAGTCTAATCTGTTCCATCATCTCAGCATCTTCCTCCGACAGATGATCAAACAGCCTGCTTGTGCCGCGCTCCCTTCTTTCTGCCAGGAAAGCGCGTACTTCAATCTTTGCCAGCTCGACTTCTGCCTTCAGTTCCTGCGCAGACATCCGGCGCGCACCATGTCCCCAGATGATGATCTGCTCCAAACCATCAGAAGTCGCAACCGTGACGTCGTTGTTTTTTCCAATCTTTCTGGTGACACGTTCGATATACGCATCTGCCGTCTCCGCTTCCTTCGTATAGACCACATCGATATTGTGATATTGGTAAACATGTTCCTGTCCGCCCTTTACTTTATAGGCATCGTATACAACGATCAGATGGCCCTGCCTGCTGCCGTGATACTCCGACAGGATATCATTCAGCGCATCCCTGGCACTGTCAAGATTCTCTTTTGCAAGCTCCTTTAATTCATCCCAGGCATGGATGATGTTATAGCCATCCACCAGCAGGAAAACTTCCCCCGGCGGTTTTTCTTTTTTCTGATATTTGTCACGCGACTGCACGAGGCTGCCTGACAGTGCCCCTTTTGACTCCGATGAGCCCCTGCCTTTTCTGCCAGTCTCTTCCCTGCTGCCGTAAGTCCGCTCAAAGATCGCCTGCAGCTCTTTGTCTTCCGCAGAAAAGGCTGATACGCCACCGCCTGCACCTGTCACTGCACTTTTATGATGGGCAGGCAGGTTCTCACTCTGACGCTTGGCATCAGCCGCTTCACTTTCATCTGCCAATCCATCAACATCCGCAAGTTCTACACCGCTTTCCACGCGGCATTTTTCAGGCACTTCATCCCAGGGCACATAAAGCGCCGCACCCTTTTCGCAAAACAATGAGGACGACGGATGCGCAAGGTCCGCCTCCGGATCGTATCCGATTTCCGCTATGACTTCCTCTGCATTCTGACAAGGCTCATAACCCGCAAACCGCAGGCTCAGTTTGCCAAGCCCTCCTGTATAAGCCTGCACCTCTCTGCCGTAATCCTGCATCAGAGAAACCGGTGCGCGTCCTGTCAGAACAGCCTCATCAGCTTCAATCTGCGGATCATCAAATGTTCCGCCCATATTGCGGATATCGGTCATCGCGCGACCGATCTGTCCTGCCGGGAGCGCCAATGAAAATGAAAAATAAGGCTCCAGCAAAACATTCTCTGCCTGCATCAGCCCCTGACGGACTGCCCGCCATGCGGCCTCTCTGAAGTCTGCACCTTCTGAATGCTTTTTATGTGCTCTTCCTGCGATCAGACTGATCTTCACATCGGTCAGAACCGAACCGGTCAGGACACCGATATGCTCTTTTTCCATCAGATGCCGGAGTGCTGTTTTTTGCCAGCTCCTCTCAAGGAGCTCATCCGGACATCGGTTTTCATAAACAACACCGCTTCCCGGCTCACCCGGTTCGATCAGCACATGCACTTCCGCATAATGGCGGAGCGGCTCAAAATGTCCGATACCGATCACGGGTGCCTTAACGGTCTCCTGATAGATCACACTGCCTTTCCGGAATGCGACCGCCACGTCAAACCGTTCCGCGATCTTTTGCCGCAACACCTCGATCTGCACCTCTCCCATCAGGCGTGCATTGATCTCCTGCGTCTGTTCGTTCCAGGATACCGCAAGCTCAGGCTCCTCCTGTGAAAGTACGGCAAGCTTTTGATATAAAATCTTTGGCTCCGTACCGTCTTCCGGTTCGATCGAATAGCTTAAGACCGGCTTCAGGATCAGATGATTCTCGTCCGTCTTTGCCGTATCCAGTCCTGTCAGTGCCACGACCATTCCTGCATCTGCCTGCGGGATCACCTCATATCTGGCGCCGTCATACAGACGGATCTGATTTACCTTTACCGGTTCCCCGTTTTCGAGTGTGATCTCCTGCCTTGCCGTAAGATGTCCGCCGGTGATCTTCACATTTGCAAGCAATGTCCCTTTCTCATCTCTGGTAAGTTTAAAGATCCGCATTCCAAACGCATCCGGGTATTGCGGTTCTCTCGTCAGAGAGATCAGAAGATCATAAAAGGACTGCACTCCTTCCATATGGAGCGCCGCGCCAAAGCAGCACGGAAAAACTTTTCTTCCTGCGATCAGCTCCTGCAGCCGGCCTTCCGACAACCGCTCTCCTGCAAGATATGCCTCCATCCAGGATTCGTCACACATCGCGATCTCTTCGCAGAATATCTCATCATCCATGCGCGACTGATAATCCGAAAAATCAATACAGGAATCACCAAATGCATCTTTTAATTTACGCATCAGCACATCACTGTCCGTTTCCGGCCGGTCCATTTTGTTGATAAAAAGAAAGACCGGTACGTGATAGCGTTCCAGAAGCTCAAACACTGTCCTGGTATGACTCTGTATCCCATCTGTTGCGCTGATGATCAAAACGGCATAGTCCATAACGGAAATCGACCGCTCCATCTCCGCAGAAAAATCCACATGTCCCGGCGTATCGAGGATCGTCACCTGATGATCTCCCAACGGCAGGATCGCAGACTTTGCATAGATCGTAATGCCACGTGCGCGTTCCATGCCATAATAATCAAAAAATGCATCCTGATGATCGACGCGCCCCAGCTTTCTGGTCTTTTTCGCCAGATAAAAAAGACCTTCCGCTAATGTTGTCTTTCCCGCGTCTACATGCGCGAGAATACCGATGGTAAAATGTCCTGTTTTCATATCGAATCCCTTTCCGGGTTTTATTGTACCAAGTCGCTAGCGCGACGGCTAGCCGTACGCACGCATTTTCCCGCTAGTGCATAAAAAAAGTAGCGGTTTTTGTTTTTTT
>CADBRG010000218.1 GCA_902797015.1 uncultured Lachnospiraceae bacterium | reverse complement strand
ATATATTATTGAATTTAAAAACCGGTCGCCTTCTAAGCGACCGATTTCAAGAAATCTACATTTTGTTACAGAAAATCCACATGTCCGTCTTCGATGTCATAAATCGCACCAATCACTTCCAGCCCACGTTCATCCTCGATTGGATGGATCTGGAATTCTCTCCGGATTGTCTCTACACCGTGCTTGATATTCATACAGCTCGCCTTATAATCATCGGTTTCATCTCCGATGGCATGGATAATATCATCAATCACATATCCGATGAATCCACCACCATGTCGTTTGATCGCAGCATCCACCGCTCCACACTTCGTATGGCCAAGCATCACGATTAAGCGTGTACCCAGATGCTCTGCTGCATATTCGATACTGCCAAGCTGATGATCATCCAATACATTCCCGGCAATCCGGATCACGAACAGATCTCCAAGATCTGCTGAAAAGATGCTCTCCGGAATCACTCGAGAATCCGAGCAGGTAATGATAATCGCATACGGTGTCTGGCCTTCCACAGCCGTCTTCTTACGCAGCAGTGATGACATATCACCCTGCGCTGTTTTGCTTTTGATATATAACTGGTTACCTTCAATTAATCTTGTCTTAGCTTCCTGTGCTGATAACATTATTATTTCTCCACCTCTTCAAATGCCTTTGGACTAATCTCCACTTCCGGTCTGTGTATAAGATCTTTCAAATTATCACATCCACTAAATGCCCATGAATGTATTTTCTTAAGCCCTTTACCGCATACTACCTTTTTCAGATTTTTACAATTCTTAAATGCGAATGGCGGTAATGTCTTAAGTTGGTCAGGCAATACGATCTCCTCAATCCCGCAACGAACAAATGTGTAACCCCATAGACATTTCAGCTGTGATGGCAACTCAATATATCTCAGGTTTACGCAACCATCAAAAACAAACTCTCCTATATCCGTTACGGTGTCTGGAATCTGCACTGATGTGATCTCACTATGACCGCTGAACAGCTTGTCCCCAAGGATTGTGATCCCCTTTCCGTAATTACCTGGAATTATGACATTCCGCTCATCGCCCTCATATCCAGTTACTGCATATGTTCCATCTTCAACTTGCTTAAAATAGAATTTTTGCATTTGTGGCACCTGTTAAACAAAATATCAAAATCTGATTAAAATGTATAACTAATACTCAATATAACTTCACCGTTCTGACAAAACCTGATATTAATTATTCCACATCTCATATCCCTGTCTTCTCGCAGAGTCATACACAGGCTGCATATTTTTCTGAAGGATTTTGAAGAATTCTTCCTTTGTGTTCCCACTTCTGTATAATTCCTGCCCGGCCCATATGGAGTGCAGATTATCTTTATAGCAGTCGCTAAATCGCTTCCGAATCTGTTCATTGGTATGAACCAAACCATAGAGGATATATTGGTTTTCTGCAAAGCGTGCAAAGAATGGATCCCACTTTGGTAAGCGATTGCTTTTTGAGGAATTCAATGAGGAATCCATGGGCATCAGATTCCAGAGTTCATCATTCATCACAAAGGACCAGGGAATGAAATGATCGATATCATATTTCCTGGATATGATTGGCTGCTCCGTAAAGACATCTCTGACCTCTCTGAGATTCAGGACGCCCTCCCACAGTTTCTTCACATGGTCCAGTTTGCGCCCCTTGACATCTGCCAAGGCAAGCTTATAAATCAGTCCCGGAACTTCGGGATTGATGTTCTGCAGCCACTTCACTTTTTCATACTGGATCCAACCAAGGATTGCGACCATGTTGTCACAGATCATTTCTATCCAGTCTTTCTGAAAATAGATCTGCCTCTTCAGCTGACTGCCTTCTCCCAGAGTATACGGCAAAAGAACAATGTCTTTATTGACATATTCTATGTATGCTATCTTTCGACGTATACTAGCATCCAATATACTTTTATCAGGCAAAAATCCAGACAATGCACGGTATGGCACCATGTTCGTCAACTGTTTTTTTGTCTTGCTCAGCTCTTTGTCATACCCCTTGATAGCATTTTTGATTTCGACTTTGGATGCATTGGCTGGCAATTTACTAAGTTCTGCCAGTTGGATAACCGCTCTCTCCAGACCATCTCTGACATTTCCATCCCACTGCAGTCCACTCAGATGGATATGATATTCACGGACGGAGTACCAGGCATTGCAGATCATCTCATCGATTACTTCATTAAATGTTGTCTCTGTTATTCCTTCAGATATTAGCTGAATGATTGCTTCAAGCCAATAGAATTTGTAACAATAAGAAGGTGCTTTCAGCATCTGTGAAAAGCCTTCAACATCCAATGTGTTAAAGTATTTCCCCTCAATTGACAGGGTCAGATCTGTTTTCGTAAAAGGATATTCAGCCATTGTTCCTCTTCTCTTCCCGGTCTTCTGTCAGAAGAAGTCCACATCTTTTCAATCTGCAGACCTTTTGTCTCTCTTATCAATGCCTTTGCAGTCTCTTCGGTAAAATCAGAAAAATACCTGCCGTTTCGCACGCCTTCGCCATCACCATATTTGAAAGACGTATAGACCAGCCCGTTGGGCTTTAACGCCCGCGTCATTTTTTGCAGGATCAGCGGAAGCTCAGCTTTTGACACATGCAGGATGGATGCACATGCCCATATGCCATCATATGCATCGACCTCATCCAGATCCTGAAAGTACATCTGTCTGACAGGAATTCCTGTTGCCGCACTCGCCAGCCGGCAGAGTTCTGCAGAACCGTCGATCGCATCAACGTCAAATCCCTGTCCCAGAAACCAGACAGTATCCCTACCGGAGCCACATCCAAAGTCCAGAATCTTCGCTCCCTGTGGCAGACGGTCTGCAAATGTCTGCTGCACAGATGCAAAGTCTACATCTCTGGTGTTGTCATAGAATGCCTGTGCATTCTGATCATAATAATCTAGTGTCTGATTCATGTATCATCCCCTACAACTGATCATACTTATCCGCTTTACCCCTTGCTTTTTCTACCGGATACTTTTCCTCGTTCTGTGTCATCTTCATATTTACGATCTCGTCGACATCCAGTCCGAGTTTGTCCAGAAGATCCTGGCAATAAACGATGATATCTGCCAGTTCTTCCTTCACATTCTGCAAATCATAGTTTTCATTATCCCATTGAAAGCATTCCAGTAGTTCGGCCGCTTCTATGACAATGGATTTTGCCAGATTTTCAGGAGAATGAAACTGATCCCAGTCTCTGTCTTCACTAAATTTTCTGATGCGGTCAATTGTTGTCTGTTTCATAGCTCATCCCCTGTTTCATCTGCTTCATTCGCTCTGCGTACGCTTCCAGACGCTGACGCAAGTACATACCAAGCGCCTCATCAACACAATATATATAGCATCCCTTCATACCACGTGTCAGCAGCGTTCTGTATGTGTTTCGGATAATCTCGTCTGCACGCTTTTGTGCCAGTTCCGGGTTTTCCTTGTATAACTTTTTGATGCCTTTTAAGGAGTTGTCCGTACGCGCCCGTTT
>CADBRG010000217.1 GCA_902797015.1 uncultured Lachnospiraceae bacterium | reverse complement strand
AGATCCAGTTTCTGGTGGTGGCCATACTATCGACGGTATTTATGTTCGTTCTGGAGAAACCGACCTGGGAGGCGATCTATGCGGCACTGCCGGCGATCCTTTATGCAGGCGCGGTCAGCAGTGCTGTCGGATATACGCTCCAGATCGTCGGGCAGACCATGGTGACCCCTACGGTCGGCGGCATTACGATGAGTTTAGAGAGCGTGTTTGCGGCATTTGGCGGATGGATCGTTCTGGGTGAGCTTTTGACCAGACGGGAGTTTGCCGGATGCGCGGTCATGTTTGCGGCGATCATTCTGGCACAGATTCCGATCGGGCGGATGCTCCACAGAAAGCAGAAAAACGAGCTGGAAATCAGTGAGGCGAATAACGGATGACGAAAGAGCAGTATTTGAAAATTTCAGAGCCGTTTCGTACAGATCAAAAAAAAGCGGCCCATATGCGGTTTGCCAATAAGCTCTGCACGGTGATCTGTTACATTGGATATCCATTGCTTTTGGTGAGCAGGATCGTTTTGCTTGATGTCCGGTTTTGGAGACTGCTTCTGATACCGGCAGCAGCTTTTATCGTTTTAAGTATTGTCAGAAAAAAACTGAATGCACCAAGGCCATATGAAGTCTGGCAGATCACACCGTTGATCGAAAAGGACACAACGGGAAAATCATTTCCGAGCAGACATGTGTTTTCCGCTTCGATCATCGCAATGGCGGTATTGTCAGTTTCCTTGCCTGGTGGTATTATTTTGCTTGCGGCCGCGCTCGTTTTGTCATGGTGCAGAGTGATCGCGGGAGTACATTTTATAAAAGATGTTGTGACCGGCCTGGCGATCGGGGTGATCGTCGGATTGGTTGGCTTCTTTATTATATAAGGGAGGATTATTCAAAATGAATATTGTAGTTTTATGCGGTGGTTTGAGTCCGGAGCGTGATGTATCGATCGTATCCGGCGGACAGATTGCAAAGGCATTAAAAGAAAACGGGCACAGCGTTATTCTGCTGGACGTGTTTATGGGATATGGAGAAGAAGAGCAGGACGTTTCTGATATCTTTGCGCATGCGGATGAGATCACACTTTCCGGAGACGGAATCGGTCAGGAAGCACCGGATCTGGATGCGGTACGCGCAATGCGGAAAGGATCGGCCGAAGGATTTTTCGGACCGAACGTTCTTGCGATCTGCCAGAGCGCAGATATCGTATTTATGGGACTGCATGGAGAAGACGGCGAAAACGGAAAGGTGCAGGCGGCGTTCGATCTGTTTGGCATCCGCTATACCGGAAGCAGCAGTTTAAGCAGTGCCGTGTCCATGAACAAGGGCTATACCAAGCGCATCTTCTTTGCAGACGGTGTGCCGACCCCGAAGGGCTTTTCTGTATTAAAGGGTGATGAGCCGCAGGATTTCTCAGAGACCGGTATGGAGTATCCGATCGTGATCAAGCCGGCAAGTGCGGGCTCTTCCATCGGTGTTTCGATCGTCCATGGCGATGATGAGTATCAGGAAGCACTCGATAAAGCGTTTGCCGTAGACGATGAGATCGTATTTGAAGAATATATCAAAGGCCGTGAGTTTGCGGTCGGCGTGATCCGTTATGAGGCGCTGCCGGTCATCGAGATCGCACCGGTGAACGGCTGGTATGATTACCAGAATAAATATAAAGCAGGCAGCACGATCGAGACCTGCCCGGCGGATATCCCGGAGCTGACAGAGCGTCTGCTGCAGGCAGCAGCGGTACAGGCTGCATACTCCCTGGGACTCAGCACATATGCGAGACTGGATTTCCTGGTAGATGACTGGGGCAAGGTATACTGCCTTGAGGCAAACACCCTTCCGGGTATGACACCGACAAGCCTTCTGCCGCAGGAGGCACAGGCTGCCGGAATGGACTTCAACGCACTGTGTGAAGAACTGATCAAGGTTTCTATGGAGAAGTATGAGTGAAACAGTGAGCCAAGCGCATGAAAACGCCATGCTTGCATGAAGCGTTTTCTGCATTTGGCGAACGTACATACATGAGCAAGTAGGCAGATATGCCGGATTGCGAATGGATGTAGTGTGATGAGAGTGCGTAGCACGAAGTCACACGTAGTTTCACGAATAATAGACAGGTAATAACTATGATAAAAAAGTTAACATTAAGAAAAATCACAGAAGTCTGCGACGGTACCTACATGGGTGATCCGGCCTTTCTGGACCGCGAGGTGGCAAATGTCATAACCGACAGCCGTGCGGCAGAAGAAGGATCCCTGTTTGTTGCGATTCCCGGCGAGCGGGTTGACGGACATAAATTTATCCCCGATGTATTTGCAAAGGGTGCACTGGCAGTTCTCTCCGAGCGTGAGCTCGATGAGGCTGACGGCCCATATATCATCGTGGAGTCAGGCCTGATGGCAATCCGTAAGATGGCAGCATGGTATCGGTCGACATTGACGATCCCGGTGATCGGAATCACGGGAAGTGTCGGCAAGACCAGTACCAAGGAAATGATCGCCTCTGTGCTGGAACAGAAATTCCGTGTGTTAAAAACAGAAGGAAACTTCAATAACCTCCTGGGAATGCCGATGACGCTTTTAAAGATCAGAGAGCAGCATGAAGTGGCGGTCGTCGAAATGGGCATTTCTGAATTCGGTGAAATGCATCAGCTTGCCGAGATCGCCCGCCCGGACATCTGTGTGATCACAAACATTGGTCAGGCACATCTGGAGAACCTGAAAACACGTGACGGGATCCTTAAGGCAAAATCAGAGATTTTCGATTTCCTGAAGGAGGATGGCGTGATCATCTTAAACGGAGATGATGATAAGCTTTCTACGGTCGGAACGGTTCGCGGAATCACACCAAAACGATTTTCTCTGGAGCGGGATGACTGTGACGTTACAGTGAAAAATGTGGTCAACAGAGGTCTTGACGGTATGGAAGCAGACCTGACGACAGACCTTGGCTGCATCCATATCCATGAACCGATTCCGGGCATCCACTATCTGTATAATGCGGGGGCGGCAGCATGCATTGGCCGGACTTTGGGAATGACCAATGAAGAGATCGCGGCAGGTATCGCATCCGTAAAGACGATTGCAGGACGCCTGAATATGTTGCGACTCCGTGATGAGATCATCGTGATCGATGATTGCTATAATGCGAACCCGGCGTCCATGAAAGCATCCCTGACCGTATTGTCGAAAGCACTTGGCAGAAAAATCGCCGTGCTTGGAGATATGGGGGAGCTTGGTGAAAACGAAAAAGAGTTGCATTTCGGTGTCGGTAAGGCAGCAGTGGAAAACGGAATTGATGTTTTGTTTTGCGCAGGTGAGCTTTGCCGGGAAATGGCAAAGGGTGCAGAGGGATTGACTGAGGTGAAATGGTATGCAGACAGAGACGCGCTGTTAAAAGAGCTGATCCCGTACATACAGCCAGGCGACGCGGTTTTGGTCAAGGCATCTCATTTCATGGGATTCCCGGTTATCGTAGATGCATTGAAGGAAGCATTTGAAAAATAAAACGTTGGACATGAAAAGAGCACAGGCGGTTTGGCCTGTGCTTTTGATTTTGCGTTTATGCAGACTATATCAGACTTTTGTTCTTTTCTAACATTTCCTGAATGGTATTTTTTACATTGGAAGTAAGTGCCTTCTTTTCCTCGCGAGTCAGATCGCGTGTATTGATCGGTTCGCCGTACTCAAGAATAACATGTGTCGGCTTGACTGCCGGGGGATGGTCGAGCAGGATCGCATGTGTGTTGCTGATCGCAACCGGGATGATCGGACATCCGGTCTTCTCGGCGATTTTAAGGCTGCCTGCGTGAAACTCGCCAAGTGTTTTGCCATCGCCTCTGGTTCCTTCCGGGAAGATACAGATCGATATGCCTTTTTTTACGGTTTCGATCGCTTCCAGGATGGTCTTCAGTCCGGCGCGTGCGTCATCACGGTTCATGAACAGACAGTATAGACGCCGCATCCATGCCCGCAGAAGCGGTACTTTTTCGAGATCGTCCTTTGCAACATATCCTGTCAGGCCGGGACATTGTGCATAGCTGACAATGATGTCAAAATAGCTTTGATGATTGCAGACATACAGCACCGGCTCATCTTTCGGGATCCGCTCCAGGCCGATTATCGTCGGCCGGACGCCGCAGATCTTATAAACACAGCGCAGTGCGTGCTGCACGATCCGCAGGCTGGAAATGTCCGCTTTTTCCTTGTTTCGTTTCTCGCGCATTTTTTGGATCAGCAGCAGCGGAGATCCGATCACAAGAAAAATAATGGCATATAAAATTGCAAAAATCGTTCGAAACATGTAGGTTTCCTCCGAAAAAGGAAGTGTTCATTAAGTCTGTTTTGTAGATATCCACCATAGTATAGCATAATCATTACGGAATTGTTACATGCATTGTAAAAAAACACGAAAGTGCCTTGAAAGCAAAAAATCAGCGTGCTATAATAACCAACGTATAGGATTTTAGAGAAATCTTTCAAAAGAAGTATCTGAAGTCCTCATCGTTATTTTTAAAAAGCAGAATAATGCAATTTTGCATGAACATATAAATACAGTAATAAAAGAGGTAGTTTATTATGATGAAGAAAAGACTGGTCACCTTTGGATTGGTAGCAGCGATGCTTGTGACAAGTTGTCAGGTAGCATTCGCAACACCGTATGATTCTCAGATTAGCGATCTGGAAGCAAAGAGCTCCAATATCCAGTCACAGATCAGCTCCATGAACAGTGACCTTGCACAGCTGGTCGCAGATATTAAAGTCGTAGAGCAGGAAATTGAACAGAAGCAGGCAGACCTGGAACAGGCACAGGCAGATCTGGTAGTAGCAGAAGAAAAGAGACAGTCACAATACGATGCCATGAAGGGCCGCATCGTTTATATGTATGAGAACAGCGACAGCGACCTGCTGGCAACTATTTTGGAAGCAGAGAGCTTCGCAGATGCATTGAATAAGGTTAAGTATTTCTCAGATGTTTATGATACAGACAGAGAGATGCTTGAGGAGTATAAGCAGACAGAGCAGGAAGTCAAGGACCTGATCGCACAGGTAGAAGAGGAAGAGAGTATCCTGCAGGAAAATAAAGAGACTTATGAGCATCAGCAGGCAGAGCTGAGTCAGACGATCGCAGCAAAGCAGGCTGAGAAGGCAGATGTAGATTCCGAGCTTCAGGAAGCACAGAGACTGGCTGAAGAATATGCGGCAGCGATCGAGGCACAGAACAGAGCGCTTCGTGAGCAGCAGGAGAGAGAGCAGGCACAGGCAGCTGCAGCACAGGAGAGCTCTTCTAACAACAACTCATCCAGTTCATCGAGCAGATCCAATGATGATCAGGATGATGAGGATGAAGATTCCGATTCCGGCAACAGCAGCTCATCCAGCTCTTCAAGTTCATCCAGCTCTTCAAGTTCATCCAGCTCTTCAAGTTCATCCAGCTCCAGCAGCTCAAGCTCCTCCCGCTCCAGCTATTCAGGCAGCGGCAGTGGCGGCTCAGTTGTCGGCTATGCATCACAGTTTGAAGGCAACCCGTACGTATGGGGCGGCACCAGCCTGACGAACGGATGCGACTGCTCCGGTTTCGTAATGCAGGTATATGCACACTTTGGTGTATCCCTTCCGCATTCTTCCGCAGCAATGAGAAGCGTTGGCTATGGTGTATCTGTATCTGATATGCAGCCGGGCGATATCGTTTGCTACAGCGGACATGTAGGAATCTACGCAGGCGGCGGCAGCATCATCAATGCATCAAACTCTGCACCTTATCCGAAGGGTGGTATCAAATATAACAATGCTTACTACAGAAGCATCGTTGCGGTAAGACGTATTTTCTAAAAAGAAAGGACGAACGAATATGGCAAGAGCAATCAAATGGATTTTGGTAATTATCTTTATCTGTGGTATCCTCTATGCTGCTTACAGATATCTGACCAGAGAGGATGAGTTTGAGGCTTTCGATGATGAGGATTTTGATTTTGACCGTGATGCAGACGATTCTCTTCTCGGCAGAGTTAAGACCAAAGCAAAAGAAGTACTGAATTTCTAGAATGTAAACATAAGACCGACAGGCAAAGCGCCTGCCGGTCTTTTCTTTTTTTGGCGGGGAATGATTCGGCAGTCTTTTCTTTTTGGGGTGAGTATGCTATGATGAATTCCTGTTATGTAACGCGTTAAAGTGATAGATAGAAGGGATGCAGGAATATGATTGCAAAGCGTTTGCGACAGTCACTCGAAGAAGGAATCTCGATTCGTGACATCTTCGAAGAAGGCAAGAAAATGGCAGCCATTTACGGTGCCGAGAACATTTTTAATTTTACGATCGGGAACCCGAGTGTTGCACCGCCGCCAATCGTAAATGAAGCGATGAAAGAGGTGTTGGATTCTGAGGTGCCGCTGACGCTTCACGGCTATCCGGCCAATGTCGGACACCCTGACGTTCGTCAGTTTATCGCAGAATATCTGAACAAAAAATACGATATGCATTACGATGAGCGCGGGATTATCATGACCAATGGTGCCGCAGCGGCAATCGTCAACATCTGTCATACGCTGCTGGATGCAGGGGACGAGGTCGTTACATTTGCACCGTATTTCTGGGAATATAAAAGCTATGTCGGCACCGTTTACGGAAAACTGGTTCCGGCTTACTGCAATATGGAAACTCTGCAGCCGGATCCGTGGACATTTGAGACGGCATTGTCTCCCAAGACAAAGTTTGTCCTGATCAATACGCCAAACAACCCGACGGGTGCGGTTTATACAGAAAAATCGATCAAAACCATCTGTGAGATCCTGGAGAAAAAACAGGAAGAATACGGTCATCCGATCTATCTGATCTCTGATGAACCGTACCGTAAGCTGGCATATGATATCGAAGTGCCGTGGCTGCCGCACTACTACAGAAACACGATCGTTGTATATTCATTCAGCAAGTCGCTTTCCATTCCTGGAGAGCGGATCGGCTACATGGCGTTCCAGTCAGACATTGACGATTACGATGATTTCATCGCAGGAGCGACAGCTTCCATGCGTTATCTCGGATATGTCAACGCGCCTTCGCTGCAGCAGCGGATGCTGTTTAAATGTATTGACGCGACGGTTGATATCAGCATCTATCAGAAGACACGGGATATCCTTTATGACGGACTGACCAAGATCGGATACCAGTGCATTCATCCGGACGGCGCGTTTTATCTGTTCATGAAAGCACTCGAACCGGACGCGTTCCATTTTTGTGAGGCCGCAAAGGAGGAGCGGCTTCTGATGGCGCCGGGTGACGCATTCTCAGGACCGGGCTGGGTACGCATTTCATACTGTGTACCATCCGAAGTGGCAGAGAAGAGCCTGCCGGCATTCGAACGGCTGTATGAAAAATATAAGAAGTAGATAAGGGGAGACATATGGAAAGAGAACTGGTCATCGTCATTGACTTTGGCGGACAGTACAATCAGCTGGTTGCGCGTCGTGTCCGCGAAAGCAATGTTTATTGCGAGATTTATTCTTATAAAACAGATTTAAATAAAATCAAGGAAATGAATCCGAAGGGAATCATTTTGACAGGCGGCCCGAGCAGCTGCTATGAAGAAGGCGCTGCAGCATGTGATCCGGCGCTGTTTGAACTGGGCATTCCGGTACTGGGACTTTGCTATGGCGCACAGCTGATGCAGCATATGCTTGGCGGCGAGGTTAAACGCGCTGATGCGCAGGAGTACGGAAAGACAGCACTGCATGTCAATCCGCAGTCTGCACTGTTTGCAGGTGTATCGGAAGAGACGACTTGCTGGATGAGCCATTTTGATTACATTTCCAAAACCGCACCGGGATTTGAAGTAATCGCAACGACAGCTTCCTGCCCGGCAGCGGCTGTCCAGGATGTTGCAAGAGGACTTTACGGAATCCAGTTCCACCCGGAAGTACTGCATACACCGGAAGGAACAAAGATGCTTGCAAACTTCGTTCTTGGCATCTGCGGATGCAAGGGCGACTGGCAGATTGATTCCTTTGTGAAGACAACCATCGAGCAGATCCGTGCAAAAGTCGGCGACGGCAAAGTGCTCTGCGCACTTTCCGGCGGCGTGGATTCATCCGTTGCGGCTGTACTGATGGCAAAAGCGATCGGCAATCAGCTGACCTGCGTATTTGTAGACCACGGTCTGCTGCGAAAAGATGAGGGCGATGAAGTAGAAGCGATCTTTGGTCCGGAAGGTAATTATGATCTGAACTTCATCCGTGTCAATGCACAGCACCGTTTCTATGTAAAACTGGCCGGCGTCAATGAGCCGGAGCAGAAGCGTAAGATCATCGGTGAAGAATTCATCCGTGTATTTGAAGAAGAATCCAAGAAGATCGGTGCAGTTGACTATCTGGTACAGGGTACGATCTACCCGGATGTCGTAGAAAGCGGCCTGGGCGGAGAGTCAGCCGTGATCAAATCGCATCATAATGTCGGCGGTCTGCCGGATTATGTCGATTTCAAAGAGATCATCGAACCGCTGCGCGACCTGTTCAAAGATGAGGTCAGAAAAGCAGGCCTTGAGCTTGGCCTGCCGGAGTATCTTGTATATCGTCAGCCGTTCCCGGGCCCGGGACTCGGCATTCGTATCATCGGAGACGTAACAGAAGAAAAGGTCAAGATCGTACAGGACGCGGATGCGATCTACAGAGAAGAAGTAAAGAAGGCTGCAAAAGCCTGGTATGAGGAGATCAGGCACGATACAGATGCACTTGTCCGCATTGAAAAGGAAACCGGTAAGCGGAAGGCATTTGGCTTCCCGGCACCGCCATGGATGCCGGATCAGTACTTTGCAGCACTGACGAACATCCGTACCGTCGGCGTTATGGGTGATGAACGCACCTATGACTATGCGATCGCGCTGCGCGCAGTACAGACCGTCGACTTTATGACCGCGGAAGCGGCTGCGATCCCGTTTGAGGTGTTAAACACCGTAATGAACCGGATCATCAATGAAGTCAAAGGCGTCAACCGCGTATTCTACGATCTGACGAGCAAACCGCCGGGAACGATCGAGATGGAGTAGACTAATAACGTTTGAAACCCGCTCTATGAGCGGGTTTCATTATTTCGTGGCCACAGAATGGCCGCACTTTATTTGATTATTTGTTGTTTGGCCGGGTGATATTTTTGATATCCTGATCTCTTTCGGAGCAGGTATTCGATATCAAAACAAACCGGATATAGTCAAGAATCTTTTTCCGCCCTTCATCATCGGCACGATAAAACTCTGTCAGCAGCTGGTCGATGATCGGAAATTCTGAGTATTCGTATAAATTAAGAACATTCCCCAATCGATATTTTAGGTATGATGATTTATTAATATTGGTCATCAATCCGCCAAATTCTTTTAGCATGCCAGGTTCGGTTGGTCCATCTTGGTATGGATTCTCTTTACAGATTAGATTAATATCGATTCCCAGTACATTAGAAATGCGGAGAGCATAGTCATATCGCACAGCAGAATCACGGCGAATAATACTACGAAGGGTATTATCATTTATTTTTGTCTGACGAGACAGTTCGGCGACACTCCAGCCTCTGTCTTTCAGTGCTTTTTCTAGATTTTTCCCGTATCCCATTTTGAATCTCCTTATTGGACAAGTATTAGTATATCAATGGGAATGTTGAATTGCAATAAAAACGACGAATTGAAAAGAAAAATCGTGCAATGAAATAATAATAGTTAAATTAACTTGACAGAAAAACAAACGTGGGCATATAATAAAATCGTTCAAAGAACGATAAAGCGTTAATATAAATACAACGAAAGGAGAAAAGAATGAATACTGAAACCATGTATGTCGGGGCAGCTGAAGTAATGAAGGACTGGGATGTATCTAAACCGAAAGCATATCAGATGATACGTGAATTGAATGAGAGATTAAAACAGGAATATCCAAAGGCACTTATGGTATCCGGTAAGATTAATCGAAGATATTATGAAGAAGCTTGTTTGATGCGGAGGGAATATGGGCAGTCGTAGAATGATATCAAAGAAGATCGTCGAGAGTACGCGATTTTTAAGGATGCCGCTGACATCACAGTATCTGTATATGCATCTTGTATTGAATGCGGATGACGATGGGATTGTTGAGGCATATCCGGTAATGCGGATCACCAAGACAAATGAAGATGATCTGGCTGTTTTGATAGGCCGGGGGTTTGTATTTCCAATCATAGAGGATGAACAGATCCAATTCATTGAGCACTGGTATGAGCACAATTCAATCAGGGCTGATCGGAAAACAAATAGCATATACCTGACGGTATTGCAGGAATTAAAGCCGGAATTACCATATGTTATGCCTAGAAAAAGAGCAGATCGCAAGAAAGAAAAGGAAAAGAAAAATGTGGAAGGTGTCCATGGGACGTCCCGGGGACAACCTATGGACGGCATAAGTCAAGATAAGATAAGAAAAGATAAGGTAAGAAAAGAGAATATTCGTGCCACAGGGTTTTCTAACTTTAAGCAACGTGATACTGATTATGATGCAATTGCGCAGTTACTGATCAATCAGGCAATGTCAGAAGAGGAGAGTCGAGATGTCTGTGATTCGTGATAAGGAACGAGGAACCTGGACGGTCAGGTGTCGTTACACTGACTGGCAAGGGAACCGAAAAGAAAAGCATAAAAGAGGATTTAAAACAAAAAGGGAAGCACTTGAATGGGAACGGCAATTTCTGCTCCAGAACAGTAAAGATATTGCGATGGGATTTGAAGCCTTTGTCGGCATTTACTTGAAAAACGTAAAGCCCAGAATCAAGCCGACGACATATCAGACCAAGCAATATATCATTCGGGATAAGATCCTGCCATATTTTTCAAATAAACGCCTATGTGATATAGAATCGTCTGATATCATCCAGTGGCAAAATGAGTTGATCAATATGCGTGATGAAAGTGGGAGAGCATATCAGCCGACATATCTTCGTACGGTGAGCAATCAAATGAGTGCGATCTTTAATCATGCGGTCAGGTATTATAATCTGCCCCAGAATCCGTGCATGGCTGCAGGGAAAATGGGACGGCATAAGGCGTCTGAGATGTTGTTCTGGACAAAAGAAGAATATGACCGATTTATTCAAACGATGATTGAAAAGCCGATATCATATTACGCATTTCAATTACTGTATTTTACTGGAATCCGAATCGGGGAGCTGATGGCATTGACCAGGGCGGATTTTGATTTCACAAAACGAACGATGCGTATCAATAAGAATTATCAGGTTATACAAGGAAAGAAGATCATACAGAAACCGAAAAGTGAGAAAAGTATTAGAATCATCGATCTGCCACAGTTTCTATCCAATGAGATAGAGGATTACTGTTCAATGATATATGGCTTGAAAGAAGAAGACCGGCTTTTTGAACTCAGCAAGTCTTTTTTACATCATGAGATGGATCGAGGTGTAAAAGCATCCGGTGTGAAACGGATCAGACTGCATGATCTTCGTCACAGTCATGTTGCATATCTGATCGAGTTGGGGTTTTCGCCTGTTGAGATTGCGGAACGGCTTGGTCACGAGAGTATATCTGTCACTTATCAGTACGCACATCTGTATCCTTCAAAGCAACGCACGATGGCAGAACGTATGAATGAGGATCATACAAAGGAGCAGGATGATGGAAGATAAGATTTACCGTAGACTGACGCAGTTAGGAAATACACCACAAAAAAAACGAAATGAACAAAATCGCAAACGCAATAAATATATTAATTTTCATGTGACGCAGAATGAGCAGGAGCTTATCCAGCGAAGGCGGGAGTTATCAGGATTATCGCACTCAGAATATTACAGGCAGTCGCTGTTGTATCAAAGAGTCTTAGTGAAGGGAAATGTAAAAACATTCTCAGAAATCCGGAAGGCTATTACAGAATTAAAAGT
>CADBRG010000216.1 GCA_902797015.1 uncultured Lachnospiraceae bacterium | reverse complement strand
TCAGGATCAATCTTACTTTTTCTGGACATAGAAATACCCCCAAGTAGGTTTTATATTTCATTGTCCTACTTGGGGGTAGCATATCACTTTCTGACAGCGCACCTTTTATCTTTACCTTCCCATTGCCTGCAGCACCATCGGAATCACCGGATTCGGATGATCCTTCTTCCAGACTGCCGTAATATAGGTCTGCAAACCCTCGATCGGCACTGCACAGATCTGATTCTGATATTCCTCTCCCAGGAAAAACTTGCTTGCGATCAGGATCCCTCTTCCAAACATCAGATTTACCAGATGTGCCCGTCCGCTTGCCGCGTACTGTGATACCAGCGGGCGGATCTTTTCCTGCCGGAACAGGCGATTAACAAATTCATTATATCCGCTCGAGCTGTGGTCGTACAAAAGCAGCATCTCCTCCGACTGCAGATCCCGGATCGTGATGCTCTCCCTGCCGGCCAACGGATGCATCCGGTTCATATATGCCATCATCTGCGCTTCGCACAATCTTGCACTAGAGATCTCCGTTTTCAAAAAACTGATGTTGTCATATTCCAGTGTAAAGATCAGATCTGTATTTCCATACCGCAGATCCTCCCGCATCTCCTGAAACTGCTGACAATGAATGTCCACGGAAATCTGCGGGTTTTCTTTCACAAAATCCTGCAGCGGTGAAAGCAATACGTTTGTTGCCCACTCCAGAATCCCGATGCGGATCGCTCCGGAAATACCGGTCTGGATGCGGTTTGCTTCCTGAATCGATTCCCGCAGATAATTCTGTCCAAAATGCAGGCGCTCCCGCAGATACTCTCCCGCCGGAGTCAGACTCATATGATTCCTGCTGCGGATAAACAGCTGCAGACCTAGCTCCGACTCAAGCAGATTCATCCGCTTACTCACCCAGCTCTGTGTTACAAAAAGCTTCTCACCGGCCTTCGTAAAACTGCCGTAATCTGCGACCGCCAGAAATATCTCAAAGTCCTGTAACTGAATGTTATTCAAAGAAATCTCATGCATTGGCTTTCTCCATCCTGTATCTTTCGGCTTATGTTTTCATTTTAGCGTTTTTGATACAGGTTGCCAACAGGATTTCTTTCTATGCAAGATGATACTTCTTCTGATACTCCAGATATTTCGTGCCGAAAAATGCACTCTGCTCACGTTCGAACCGCAACGTCTCATGGATCGTTCTCGTATGGACTGCCGCATCGATCATACTGCCCGGATGCCCTGGTCATCTTCAACACAATAAATCATAGTCATCTCCACTATTTCATAACACAAGAACCGGTTTTATCATAAAGCACCCTACTATAACTGTAAAGCAGATTCTGAAAGCATTCCGCTCAGGAATAGATGATAGTATGATGTGGAATTTCTCAACACATTTTGGGGATGATATGATGAATTCAGAAAGAAACCAAAGCACTTCAATACCAAATCTGATGTCAGATATCACACAGATTTTTCAGGAGGAAATGATCATGATGACAGAACGCGAAGTATTCTTGGAAACAATCAAAAAAGGCGGCGGCAATCCGAATCGTCTGGCAAATGGCTGGTCAGCGATCAAAGCAGTAACCGGCGACCCGTGCAATAAATTCATCCGCGGCAACCGCATCAAGGGAACCGACTCCATCGACCAGTGGGGCACCTTCATTTCCTTCCCGGAAGATCAGCCCGCAGCCGTACCGATCGTAACGACTGAAAACCAGGTTGTCCAGGATATCGAGAACTGGCGCGACTATGTCAAAGTCCCGGACCTGATCGCAAACTGTTCCGAAGGCTGGGAAGAAGTCCGTGCAAAGAAAAAACAGATCGAAGACGAAGGCTTCATCTCCGCAACGATCATGGGAACCGGTGTGTTTGAGCAGCTTCACATGCTGATGACATTTGAAGACACCCTTTGCAACCTGATCCTCTATCCTGACGAGATCAAGGAAATGATCGAAGTCATCGCGGACTACCGCATGACCTATTTCAAGCTGATCGTTGAAAACCTGCATCCGCAGCTCATCATCTCACACGATGACTGGGGCAGCAATGCACAGCTCTTCATGGAGCCTGACATGTGGCGCGACTATTTCAAAGAGACCTATCGCCGCTTCTATGATTACCTGCATGAAAATGACATCATTGTCATGCACCACTCCGACTCCTTCTGTGAGCCGATTGCAGAAGACATGGCAGACATCGGCGTTGATATCTGGCAGGGCGTACTGCCAAGCAATGACATCGTCGGTCTGACCGAGCGCTTAAACGGCCGCATGGCACTGATGGGCGGCTGGGATTCGGCCTGCGACCGCGAGGACGCTACAGAAGAAGAGATCCGCAAGGAAACCCGCCGTGTCTGTGACGAATACGGACATCTGAAAATGTTCATTCCCAGCATCACCTACGGCGATCCGTTCGGAACCATCTATCCGAAGACAAAAGGCATCGTTGTCGATGAAGTCAACCGGTACAACCTCGAAAAATACGGTCATTGCATGACGGAGCAAGTGTAATACCTCTGCCACAATAACTTCTCATAAAGAAACCGGCTGTGCCCGAAAAGCACAGCCGGTTTTTCAAACAATAATCTGCCTTGATTAATTTTGTATCTCCGCAGTCTGTTGCGGAATTTCCTTTCCGTCATACTTCCATAATAACGCCATACGTACCAGAAGCAGAATGGTATAGATCAGCATGATGATCGCACCGATGATCATCAGAATAACCCCCGGAACGAGCGCGATCAGCGTCTGAAGGCTTTCAGACCCAAGTGACAGGCCTGCTGCAGACGTTGCGCCAAAAACGATCATGGTACAGATCATGACGATCGCGCCTGCCACAACCAGTCCGATCGCCGTAACATATTGCTTACGCATCTTCCCGAATCGTTTTGCAAGATCAGCATCTTCACATAGCTTAGCCGCCTGCTGGCATCCCTTTAACAGGTTCGTATTGTATTTGATCCCGAAGACCAGCAACAATATCATAAAGATGATCAACACGATACCTGCTACCAGTAATGCGCCACCCAGTTCCGGTCCGAAAGAATCCGTTCCAACCTCTGCACCTACTCCGATCACCGCAGCCACGATTACAACTGCAAAAACAATCACAAATACAATTGCCAGGATCAATAATACGATCTGAAGATTACGCGCCTTTTTAAAATATGGTGAAACACCTTTTAATTTGCTCAATCCCACGATCACCAAAATAAACGCAACGATTCCGATGATACCACCGATCGTCCCGGCCACTCCTGTACCGGCAGTGTTTTCCGTAACAGTCAGATCTGACAAATTCTGAACCGCATTTCTGCCACCGGAACTGCTGCACAGACTGCCAACAATGCTTAACAAATACCCGATCCATACGATTTTTAATCCTTTTAAATCCAGCTTCATACAAAACACCTCCTCTAAAAGAATTGTTTTCAAACATAGTATATCAAATCCATATGCTTTTTGAAACAATATAAAAAGCAGAGCTGCATAACACAGCCCTGCCTGACGGAATCATTTTAACAAGTATTATCCTCTTACAGAATCAATAATCGCCTTTACATTCTCGATCTTTGCGTTCATCGGTACTTCACAGCCGGATCCCAGTACGAATCCACCCTTCTTCATACCCATGTTGATCAGCTTCTCGCAATATTCACGGACTTCGTCTGCGGTACCATAAGCCAGCATCGTCGCCGGAACATCACCACGGATCGTCTGCCATCCGCCGAGGATGTCATATGCCTTCTCCATATCGGTCATACCATCCAGCTCAAGATGCACGCTTCCTTTCGGAACCTGCAGGAAGTACTCTAACATCGGTGTCCAGTCTGCATCTGCATGCAGAACCATCATGATGCCCGCCTCGTGGAAGCGCTCGATCATGCCCTTTAATGCCGGCCATGCATACTCTTCAAACATATCCGGTGACAGGAAGGTCGCGCAGGAACGCATTGCGAAACAACCGACACGTGTGCCATGGTTTGCTTTCAGCATGCCGATCGTCTGCATATCTGCTTCTGCCTGGAACTTATTGATGACATCCATGATCGGGCCCGGATCATCGTACAGATCATAAATGAACTCTTCCATCGAGCGCGCCATGGAAAGCGTATCAAAGATCGGTGCTGTCGCAGAGTGGAAATCCGGCTCCATGCCCTTGCTGTAGATATGACCCATGGTCATCCCCAGTGTCTCACCCATCAGGCCGTAACGAGCCATCAGCTGATCCGGGCTGGTCAGCGGCGGATTCTGAATCTGGCACATGTACATGCCATGCCATGCCTGCCATCCCATCTGCAGAATCTTTTCGTATTCAGAAGGATCATCGAAAAACGGTGTCTCAACGAACTGATACAGTTCATTCTCACCCAGGTCGACACCCGGAACCCTTGCCGGAAGACCCATAACAAAAATCGTATCTCTCGGGCACATCGGCATAACGATATCCGGTCTGCCGATCTTTTCAAAGGTGATCTCCATTGCCTGCAGCCACTTCATCGGGTCAGCGATTGTCTCTGCCTGTGTCATCCCTGCAAAGGTTGCGTACGGTACGAGCATCATCGGGAATACCGGCATCTCTGAACGGTCAGCATACGGTGTCATACTCAGCATTTTCTGGTATCTTTCCATTGAGTTCATAATGGTCCCTCCTGTAAATCTTTTTATAATCACATTGATATCATTTTTCATCTAAGAACATTATAAAAGAAGGTCCATTTTTTGAAAAATGAACCTTCTTTATTGACCTATAACATTTTGGAATGGGTTGCCTAACTGGCTCTGATCCTTTTCATGAATTTCGAAACGCATCTATGATCGCGTCCGTTACTTTTTTCAGTTCGAGCCTTCGCTGGTCCTCCTTCGGGATCCGCCATGCCAGATACAGATGATTCCCTCTGCCTTCCAGCGGAAAGCATTTGACACCCGTATCATCCATCAGCATCGCCTGGTCCGCAAGAACGATCCCGTTGTTCATCCAGAGATTGATCGCAAACGATGACTCATCCGGCACATAGCAGGAAATGCGCGGAGTAAATCCCGCCTCTGAGCTCAGATGATTCAAAAGCTGCATATATCTGCTGTCCGTATCAGAAGAGAATACAATAAACTCTTCTTCCCGAAGATCCGCAAACGTGATTTCCTCTTTCCTGCTTAACGGATTCTCCTTCGAGACAAACACTGCCAGATCCGATTCCTGCAAGATGCACCAGTCAATATCCGAAGGTTTTTCATCCGGCAGGATATGACCCGATACCAAAATAATATCCACTTCACCATTTCGAAGTCTGTCCCATGCCGTACTCTGTGGCCGGCTCTCAAAATGCACCTTGATATTTTCAGCCAAAGACCGATATGCCTTGCGCAGCCGCTCCAGATGATCCGTCGGCATCAGATAGCCGACACCTACAACAAACCGGCTCATAACGCCTTCCTGCTGGCTGCTGGCATCCTCGATCGAGTTCTCAAAATACTGCAACAGGTTCGACCACTGCACATAGAGTTCCCTTCCCGCAGGCGTCAGCAAAAGCTTTCCCTTATCCCGCAAAAACAGGATCAGGTCCAGCTCTTTTTCCAGTGTCTGAATCGTCTTCGTCACCATCGGCTGCGTCACATGAAGCTCCGCCGCGGTTTTGGAAAAGCTGCCCGTCTCCACCGCCAGAAGGAAAATCCGGATATGATTTAATTTGATGTTAAAAAGATCGATCTGTTTCATGCTGTATACCAGAATCCGGACCTATTTGCAAAGGTCCGATCTTTATATTTACCTCGGCCAGATTTCCGCGCCGTACTTCTCTACGACCGGCATAATCTGTTCTATTTCTTCCTGTGTCGCGCCGGACAAATTGACCATCGCCTTTCCGTTTACGATACGAAGCGCTTCGCGGATGGTATCAGGATCGGTGCTCTGGATCGCGATCGGAAGCATATTTAAGTTCTGCAGCTCGATGATGGCCTCCTTGGTCATCGCAGCCTCATCGACTCCCTCCGCAGCAAGTTTGATGTTCAACACCTCCGCGCCGTCGTCTGCATCCTCGTCTGCCAAGTCCATCACGGAATCGACAAATCCATCCAGAAGATCCTCTAAAAGGTCCTCATCCTGCGATGCGTCGATCGATGTGCCAAGCTCAAAATCTCCGTCCGCGATATCCAAAAACATCTGGCTCGAGGAGATCAGTGCATGTGCCTTTTCTTCTACAACAACCGGCCCGCTCACACAGGCATTAACTGCTTCCCAGGCCGCACGGATATGCTCCGGTGTCGTACCGCAGCATCCACCCACAATTCCGATGCCGGGGATCGTAACAAGATCTGCCATCTCTTTTGCAAAATCCTCCGGTGCGATATCATAGCAGGTCACACCGTCTACGACATGCGGCAGACCGGCATTCGGTTTTACGATCAGCGGAACCGTTGCATATTCCGATAAGATCTCAACGGCCGCCCTTGCATCCACAGGCCCTGTACCGCAGTTGATTCCCAGTGCGGATACGCCAAGACCTTCGAGCATCGCCACCACTGTCTCCGGCCTCGTTCCCGTCAGCATCCGGGCATTTTTATCATACACAGCTGTTGCAAAAACAGGCAGATCACAGTTTTCTTTTGCTGCGACCACTGCTGCTTTCAGCTCGTAAACATCATTCATCGTCTCGACCCAGACAAGATCTGCGCCTGCATCTGCGCCGATCCGGATCATTTTTGCAAATGAATCCACTGCCTCATCAAACGGAAGCGATCCCATCGGCGGAAGAAGCTTGCCGGTCGAGCCGATGTCCAGCGCAACAAACGCTTCCTTTCCGGACAGTTCCACTGCCTTTTTCGCATTTGCGATGCCGGCACGGATCACCTGCTCCATCTCATTTTCGTCATCATAATGGTAAACATTCGCACCAAAAGTATTGGCCAGAATAATGTCTGCGCCTGCATCCAGGAATGACTTGTGAATCTCGATCACAGCCTCCGGATGGTTTACATTCCAGCGTTCGGAGAGTTCGCCCGGCCCCATTCCATATTTGATGAGTGCGGTTCCGAATCCGCCATCTACACAAACCATTCTTGTTTTTAATACATCCAGGATTCCCATTTCTTTCCATCCTTTCCGGTACTTAAGATGAACTTATTTATAGTCACTGCCAATGCATCACATTAAGCCACCAGTCCGATCACACCCTTGATTACGGTAAACAAAATCATCATCACCCAGACAACCCGGTAAAGCATCCTGTTGGCACGAATGATGTCCTCCGGTTCGATTGCGCGTGTCCGATCACCGATCGTATCTTTTTTTACAATCTTTCCAAAATAGCTTGCATCCCCTGCAAGCTCCACGCCGAGTGCGCCTGCCATCGCCGCTTCGCTCTGCGCGGAATTCGGACTTTTGTGTTTTCTTCTGTCGCGCTTCCAGACCTTTGCCGCCAGCTTCCGGTCAAACTTTCTTCCCCAGCTGCACCAGATGATCAGCACCGCACAGATTCTTGCCGGGATAAAATTCAGCACGTCATCAATCCTTGCGGCTACAGTACCAAAGTACTGATACCTGTCATTTTTATAGCCTACCATCGAATCCATAGTGTTGACTGCCTTATAAACAAAGCCACCGACCGCACCAAAAAGCATCATGTAAAACAGCGGTGCAACCGCCCCGTCGGAAGCGTTTTCCGCAATGGTCTCAACCGTAGCCTTTGCAACGCCTTCCTCATCGAGTGTCTCGGTATCTCTGCCAACAATCCGCGAAACCGCATGCCTTGCCGCCGGAAGATCATGCTTTTTCAGTGCCCTGTAGACCGGCATGCTTTCATCCCGCAGACATCTCGCTGCCAGCATCCGGTAGCAAAGCCAGCCCTCTACCGCTGCACCCAAAATCGGGTGCACGCGGTAACAGATCCATAAGATCAGTGCCGACACAACGAACGCTGTCGCCATCACGATCACGGCCATAACCGCGCCATTCCGGCGTTCGCGGTGTTTGTTTTCGCCCGGTCGCTTCAGCAACCGCTTCTCTAAGAAGCTGATCTCCTTCCCAATCCAACGCACCGGATGATAAAGCTTTGGCGGGTCTCCCAGGATCAGGTCCAGCAAAAACCCTATCCAGATCACTATCACTGCTGCCATTGCTTACTTCTCCTCCGATGTGTTTTCCGGATTATCCTGTACATCCTGACCGTCACCGTCAGCAGGAGATGCTTCTGCCGATTCTCCTCCATCTGCCGCCTGATCTGCATCAGATGTCTGATTATTTTCCTCATTCGCGCTGTCTTCCGGCTTTTTGATCAATGTCCCGACGCCACAGACCACGCGATATACTTCCTTCGCTTCCTTCGCCAGATCACAGCAGGTGCGTCCAACAATCTCACGATAGCGTCTGTCAAACACGTCCATCGGAATCACCCCACAGCCAAGCTCATTGACGATGAAGATCACATCCGGATTCTCCGCCATGACTTCCTTAAGCTCCTGCCAGATCTTTTCCTGTGCCAGAAGCATTTCCTGCTGGTCAAAGACCCGCTCATCCCAGCCACCGTCAGTTGTACTGCCCATGCCGCCAACAGAACCGCCGCTAAGCTGTGGCAAAAGCTCCTCCATTTTCCGCTTGATCCACAGATGCAGCTGATCCACGATCTGCACCCGCTTCATATCATCCAGACTGCAGCGACCGCCCTCGATGATCAGCTTCTTATCGCTGTCCGTGTCCATCAGCCCATATGCATATTCCCGTTTCCCCTGCCAGGCACCGCCTGTAATTAAAATCATATTGATCCTCCAGTTCTTATCTATACTCTGTCCTATTCGACAATCTTATTTGCCGCTGAAATCTTTAAAAACCACTCATGGCAGATAAATCGAGCATTTTCTCCTGTTTTATCTGCTTCCAGCATTTTCGGGAAATCTAATTATCCTAACAGCATCAGCTGCGCATCCGAAAAGTTCGATGAGACGCTTTAAGCCGCAACATTCCACACAACCACTGCCGCGATCGCCATCGCAACTTCACACACCTGCAGAAAATAGCCTGCCACATCGCCTGTCCAGCCGCCAAACTGACGCTTCGCCATGATCGGCACCGCGATCAGGCACCCAAACGCCGCCACACATGCCGCAATCCCCGCCGGGATGTTTGCAATCAGCATAAAGACGACGCATACAACCATATAAATGCACAAAACCACTTTTGTCAGGTTCTTCTCAGCCGCTCCGGAGAACATCGCATTCAGTCCGTCTTTTCTGGCTGCTTTTTCCCGCACGACTAAGAATCCTGACATCGCGCGTGACATCACAAATCCGATACCCAGAACCTGCAGGCACTCCACAGGAATCTGATACCAGCACCCAAGGTTCAGTAAAAGAAGTACAAACAGTCCAAGCACCGCAAACGATCCGACGTGCGAATCCTTCATGATCTCTAATTTCCGTACGGGCTCCTGTCTCGAACCGACTGCATCACAGACATCCATGAAGCCGTCCAGATGAATCCCTCCGCTGATCAGGATCGGCAAAAAGATCAGGACGATCGCCGCCAAAAGCGACGGTACCGACAGCCATGCACACAGCTTGCTGACGCCAAATACGACTGCACCGATCGCTGCGCCGACCAGCGGGAAAAAGCACATCACATAGCGCATGTTTGCTGCTTCCCAGTCCGCCATCGGCATCGGGATCCGTGAATACATCAAAAACGCAATCCGGAAACTATTGCCAAATGTTCTTGACTTTTTATTATTTTGATTCGTTACCTCTGACATAAACTTACTTTCTCTATTTTCTCCGAACCGGAATCCCGTGGATCACCTCAACGACCTCATCCGCATAACGCGCCACCCACTGATTGGTCCGCGCCAAAAGCTCCCGGTATTTTTCCGTCTCCGGATCGTAATCAATACCGTCTGCAAAAACATCTCCGGTTACGATCACCAGATGCTTTGCTTTCATGATATGCTCCAGATCCTGCTGGATCCGTTCCTCCGGCGGCACTTCCTCCGCCAGATCTACCGTCTGCATTTCCAGTACGCTGTCATCGATCCAAAGATCCGGGTTGTCCAGGTCATCAGTCCAATCGTCTGTCAGGCCATTCTCCTTCGCATAAAGCTCATTAGCCACGAGGTTTGGCAGATCCTCAAGCAAAATCGCCTGCTCCGGATCAATCTCGATCTGTGTAAAACCGGCGCCGCACTCAATCGTCTGAAAGCCCTTTCCCTTTCGGAGCAACTGATGTCTTAAAATCGTGCGTTCACTCTCCCTGCCATAGGGAAGCATCGTCGCAAAATACACACGGTTGTCCCATTCCATCATGCGGCTCTCCGCATATTCTGATTTCCCGCTGGCGCTGCCGCCAATTACAAGAATGATCATTCTGTCATTTCCCTTCTGTTATGGCTTTTCCCTGCCAATCCGGCCATGAAAAAAACCGTCATTATCAAATCCCCTACACTGGGTGAAACGCAGCTGCGCGCTCTAAGAAACGCTTCGCCACCTGCGGATTGGACGGATAATACAAATGCGGAAATCCCGCCAGTATTGTCTCCGTTCCGATCATGCAGTCCCATTCCCGCTTCCCGGTCGGCTTCTTCGCCCGGAAAACCTCGCCATTCAAATCTGTATCAAAATAGTGGAACTCATGCGCACGGATCTGCTCTCCCGCAGGGCCGGCCATCGAGCCGTCCTGTGCCGTCAGCGTCACATATCCAAACCGCTGCAAACGCGTTGTCCGCCATGCCTTTCCGGACAGCGCACCACACATTTCATAGGAATTCCCTTCCATGTCTTCCATCTGGCGCATCAGATACATAAACCCGCCGCACTCCGCCAACGTCGGCATTCCGCAAGCCACTGCATCCCTGATCGCATTTCGCATGGACGCATTCTCAGACAACTGTTTCGCATACAGCTCCGGATATCCGCCGCCGATCAACAGCCCCTGGATATTCTCAGGA
The DNA here is from genome assembly GCA_902797015.1 of uncultured Lachnospiraceae bacterium. Lineage (GTDB taxonomy): Bacteria > Bacillota > Clostridia > Lachnospirales > Lachnospiraceae > SY8519. Next base: position 22,269 of record CADBRG010000216.1, on the reverse strand, counting down.
AGCGATGCATCGTGAATCGGTGAAAACTGCACGATTTCCGCCCCCAGATTCTCCAGAAGATCCAGGTTTTCATGATAGTAAAAACAAAACGCTTCATCCCGCGCCACGCCAATCCGAATGCGGGTTTGCTCTGCCGCCGCTCCCGATGTGCCGACTTCTGCCGTCTGCACAGCTTCCGATATGGCACCTTCTGCCACCGATAATTCTTCTGCCCGATTTGCCGCTTCCTGCATCGCCTTCAGATCCACCGTCTCGCGGCACACATCCGCCAGCGCATCCAGACGCGCGCTGATATCCTGCACCTCATCCGGCAGCAAAAGTCCCAGATGCCTGCTCTCAAACTGCGCCTCTTCCATCACCGGAAAATAACCAAATATCTGAATGCCCAGCTCATCTTCCAGAAACGTTTTTAAAAGCGGAAACATTCCTTTTGTCGTACGATTTAAGATCACACCGCAAATCTGATGATCCTTGCGAAACTCCAGGAATCCCCGGATCTGCGCTGCGAGCGACACGCTCGCCCCTTTCGCATTGATGATCAGAACGACCGGCGACTTCGTCTTTCTGGCAACATCATAAGCCGACGCTTCTGTCGACACGCCGCCAAGTCCGTCATAATATCCCATGACGCCTTCTATGATGGACAGATCTTTTCCTTTTGCGCCTTTTCGGACGATCCTGCAAAGCTCTTCTTCATCCGAAAAAAACGGATCCAGGTTGCGCGTCTCAATCTCAAAGACCTGCTCATGAAACAGCGGATCAATATAGTCCGGCCCGCATTTAAACGATGCCATTTTCAGGCCTTCCTTCTGAAAAGCCCGAAGCAGTGCACACGTGATCACGGTCTTACCGCTTCCGGAAGCCGGTGCCGCAAGTAAAATACGTGGAATGTTACTCATGCTCTCCTCCAAACGAAACGATCACGATCGGGTTTTCTGCGCGCTGCATGTGATACCGGCCAACCCGATCCTCACGTGTCACGGACAGACGGATCACCTCTGACTGGAATCCTGCCGTTTTCTCCTCCAGCGCTTCCAGAAGCTCCCGTGCCTCCATCTCCGTCTCAACCGTTACCGTATTGATCACGATGCGTACGTTCGGATTTTTTTCAAGAAGCATCTCAACAATGGCCTTCAGATTACCCTTGCTGCCGCCGATAAACGCATGCGTCGGCACAGGCAGATCCATCATCGCCTCAGGCGCAAGGCCTTCAATGATCTCCATGTTATCAAGCGCAAATTTTTTCTTGTTTTCATGCAAAAGCGCCACCGCTGTAGGGTTCTGCTCGATTGCGTAAACCGTACCGGCATAAGCCATCCGTGCCGCTTCGACAGAAACAGATCCCGTGCCCGCGCCAATATCATAAACAACCGCATTTTTACTCAGACGCAACTTTGCAAGTGAAACCGTGCGAATCTCTTCCTTCGTCATCGGAACGGTACGCTTTGGCTTCGCTTGTGTTTCTCCGGTTCCGGGCTGATCTGCCTCAGTTTTGTTCCGGGCCTTTCCGCCCATCACACGCAGGAAATCCGCATCCGGAATGCCCGGTGTCACAACCGCATTCTGTCCCACAGGATTTTGGATCAACACCGCATACGGCGCGTCACAGGTTTCCCCTTTCAATTCATCCGGCGTTCCGACAAGCACTTTCTCATCCTCATAAGAAAGCTTGCTGCCGACCGCCAGTATCACTCTTGAATAACCACCGTCAATCAGCTTTTCGCAAAGCTCCGGCAGCGTTTCTCCCGGCAGCAGGAAAAGCGCTTCCTGCGTCCGCAGTGCCGAAAGCAGGTTGCCTGCCCGCCCGTGCCTGCTGATGCAGTATACATGCTGCCAGTCAGTTTTTGCCTTTGCACAAAGCACCTGTAATGTCGAAAGCCCGGGCAGCACAACGACATCCTCATCCTTCCAGACCTCCAGAAGCTTTGCCGCGCCACTGTAAAAACCGGTGTCCCCGGAAAGCGCCACGACCACATGCTGATACTGCGGATTCTCATCTGCAAACTGCTTCATCTCATCCGGCTTCCAGGATTTAAATGTCGGTTTTTTCACTCCGATCTTATCTAAAATCTCCAGCATGCGTGTCGCGCCAAAGACAACATCCGCCTCTTCCAACGCCTGCTTGCCTTCTATCGTCAGCCCGCCTGCACTGCCCGGCCCGATGCCAAGCAGTGTAAACTTCTTTTTCGGTTCGGTCTCAAAAATACGATAGACCTCTTTTAAGCAGGATGAGACACTGTCACATACCATATATTTTTCAAAATATCCCGCTGGCGTGATATTTTTTAAATATTCCTTTGTCTTCCCGATGTCTTTTCCGTCCATCACTTGCGCACTTTCAGGTCGGTCAATAATGATCAGACCAATCCCTTCCTTGGCCGCCGCCTGTGCCTTCTCCGGGAAACCGCCCTGCACGCCGGACTCCTTTGTCACAAGCCATGCGGCATCAATGTGCTGAATCAGCGCCCGGTTCATTTCCAGTGAAAATGGTCCCTGCATCGCAATCAGGTGCTTCCCCGAAAATCCAAGTTCCGCACATTCGCGCACTACATTTTCCGTCGACAGCACACGTGCAAATAAGCGTTCTTCATAGCCGACCAACTTTGTAAATGCAGGCAATTCCTTACTGCCGCAGGTCAGAAGCACATTTCCTTCTGTATTCGCCAGAAAAGCAACTGCCTCTTCCTGTGATGCAACATGAACAACATTTTTATTCAGGCCGGCTCCCTGATCGCTTTCTTTTCTCTGCAGCCGAATCAAAGCAATGCCTGCCTCATTTGCAGCCTGCCTGATATTATCAGACACCACAACTGCATATGGGTGTGTCGCGTCGATCACAAGCCGCGGCATTTCTTTCCGCATCAGCGCAAGCATCTGCTCCTCATCAAGGCGCTCGCTTGTGATGGAAAGCGAGCCTGATTTATCGGCTGTTGCCTTTGCGGCTTCCCCAGTCGTCATCTCCTGTGCAGTCTCATTTGTCGTCTCTCCGGCCGCTTCCAACAGCGCTCCGCCATATTCGGTCGCGGTAAACGCATGCACGCTAATCCCGGCCTTACAGAGTGCTTCCGCCAATTCTTTTCCTTCAATTGTCCCTGCAAACAAAAAAATATCTGCCATTACAGTCCTTTCGTCTATTCTTCCATTATTCAGCAGAGTATTTTGTTCCCCTGCCATTACCATAAACTCGGATATAACCATCTTTCACTAATTTATTCAGGATTGTTACTGTTTTAGATTTTCCAAATCCTGTCCCCTCTGAAATCGCCGAACTGGATAGCATTCTCCCTTTCAAAAGACTAAATACCTTATCTTCGTCTGCAGACAGGTTCTGATTCATTTGCATAACCGGTAATGTAATTCTTATTGTTTTTTCAGTTGTTTCAAAAGAAGGTTTCACCTTACTTTTCTGATATGATTCATTTATTCTCCGTATACCGGTTCCAAATCTCTCAATCAGATGCAATCGGAAGAAGACACTTGCTATAATGCGATTTCTAAGAATAGATATTCCACCCTTTATAAAGTCATCCTTCGTCACTCCCTGAGGCAAGCCACCCGGAGATGTTATTTCAATTTTATCAGGAAACATCGATACATTGATATGCGCATCAACATCCCATGTTCTATGGACCAATGCATTGGCAATCGCTTCACGAAAAGCCTCTTCCGGTATCAAGAAAAATGTTTCTCTTGTACTCCCTTTAATCTGCTCATATTGATAATACTTGCGATATGTCTCCAGTGCCTGATCATATTGCAGTAACAATGACCTGCAATCTAATGTCTCCCGATCAAGAATGATACTGATGCTTTCTCCAAATCGAACAATATCAATTCCGTAGTACTTGTTACGATCAGAGAGTAGTTCACCAGCTATATTATAACCATTCGTGTCATTATATAATTCCAGTGTTTTCAATGTGTCCAGAGAAAAGGATTCCATGTTAAGCATATTCATCAGCTTCCTTTTCAGGATTTGGAACTCCAATTTCTGATCAGAAGCAGGCAGCTCTTCATAAGACAGATTCTGTCCTTCCAGAATTAGTCTCGATAATTCCAACCGGTCTGTAACTACCGTTGAAGAATCATTTCTTCTATATGCTTTCGCTTTGTATAGATAGGGCTTATGGATTCCTTCCATCACCCTTAGTGTTATCACGGATGTTTTTTCATTGATACTTAGTGTGTACTCCGGAATCGGATCTATACTGTCATTGATTCGATTTTCAATATCCAGACAAGTCTTTTTCGGATTTTCTACGCCAGTCATACTTCCGTCATCAGCAACACCAAACAGAATCTCGCCTGTCCCATAATTGGCATAAGCGCTTACTGTTTTCAAAAAAGAATTTGTCACAGATGCTTTATATTCAAGGTTTTTAGACTCTCTCATCGAAGTTCCTCCGTTTATAATCTAATGCACATTATAAACGTTTTCAGGCGCAAAATCAAACGTATTTTTTTTCGTCCGATTTTGCGTCTTTTTTTCGTATACTTTTATTCTATTATGATCTTCGTCGGCTCCATCGCCACAGCCACCGTCACACCATCTTTTGCCGTCTTTCGGACGATCAATTCGCCACCTGACGCCAGCACTGCCGCGCGCTCGCAGACATTGTCTACGCCAGTCACGCCTTTCACAAAAGAAGATTCACTAAAATTCCCTTCTACCACTGCCAACGCTTCCGCAGAAAACGTTTCAAACGGCACTCCATATTCCTGTGCCGCCGCGATCAGGCCTTCTTCGTCTTTTTTCAGATCAATGGATGCAATCCGACAAATCGCCTGCAAGGACAACCCTGCATTCGCAAACACTTCCTGTACTGCGGTTAAAATCTTCTCCTTCAGCGTTCCTCTTTTGCATCCGATGCCGACCGTCAGACACCGCGGAACCAACAACAGCTGTTCTTCAAAAATCTGTTTCTCATATGCCGAAACCACGATACCGATCTCTGCCGTCTCCACCGGCTCTGCCGAAAAATCCTGCCCTATCGCAAAATCCGTCTTCACCAACTCCGCCGGCAACGCTCCATCCAGCGGCAGACCACTATATAAACCAACCTTCTCGCCTCTTACGAGCCGCGCTGAGATCATCTTTGCCTGCTTCATATCGCTGATCCAGAGATCGTTTTTTGTCGCAAATACATCTACCGCAAAAAGCCCTCTCACATCTGTCGCTGTCGTTAAAACAGGCTGCGCCCCAAGCTCTGCCGCAATGCGCACTGCCAGTTCATTTGCACCGCCGATATGTCCTGACAGAAGCGGGATTACAAACTGTCCCTTTTCATCGACTACGACCAGCGCCGGATCTTTTGTCTTGTCAGCAACATACGGTGCGATTGCACGGATCGCGATCCCTGCCGCGCCGACAAACACAAATGCGTCTGCGTCCTGCACCGCTTCCGCCATCCACTCAGTCAGCCTGCTCTGCACCGACTCAATTCGTGCATCACCTGCCGCCTCAACCATCCGCTCCCGATAGCTCCCCAGCGCATATGCAAAGACATCGATACCTTCGCCACGCCATGCATCTTCCTGCGGCCAGCGTCCAATGCTATCTATGATTTCCCCAAGCGTTTTCTCTCCGCCCGGTGTAAAACAGATCGTATATATTTTCATATTATTCAATCATCTGCCTTGCTATGACTTCTAATCTTCTCCAGCAGCGCCTCCACATTCTCTGACTCTGCCAGCGTTCCATACGTATTGGAGAACAGCACGAGGCCAACCTCGACATCATCTCCCAGTTTTCGGTTCAGATGATACAGCACTTTCTCCAGAAGAATCTGCATGGTCTTACCTGTAAGGGTATCCGGTCCGGCCAGAAGCGAACCATCCTCTGCCTGCGACGCCTCCGATGCCGTATCACGCCCGTCCTCAGCCAGCAGCACTTCGATCGCCGCATCGGTCGTCGTGCAATCCAGAATCCGAAGTGCCACTTCAGCCGACGCGCCTGCACGAAGCGCCGCCGATGCCATGATCTCGACTCTGGCGTCTGCCTCTTTCGAATGCGTATTCATGATTCCTGCTGCGACCTTCACAAACTTGCCGATGTGCGCCACAAACAAGATCGATCTGAGCTCCGCACCCAGTGCAAACTGCAATGTCTCCCCGACATAGTTGCTGAATTTCAAAAGCGGAATATCGCCCTCGGCAAACTCCGGCCAGCGGTTCTGCACATAATGCGTCCCGTAATTACCAGGCGAAAAGATCAGGTGTTTCCCGAAATTTTCCGCCAGCATATTTAATTCGACACGAATGCTTTCTTTTAAGGCAGCCTCGCTCATCGGCTCGACGATTCCACTGGTTCCGAGCACGGAAATGCCGCCCTCGATTCCCAGGTTTGGGTTAAACGTTTTCTTTGCGAGCTCGACCCCCGCCGGAATGGAGATCAATACATCCAGACAGCCGTCATATTCCTGCTCTTCACAGATCTCTTCCACTGCTTCGCGGATCATCCGGCGCGGCACGGAATTGATCGCTGCGCTGCCGACCGGCTGCTCAAGGCCTTTCTTTGTGACACGTCCGATGCCCACGCCGCCATCGATGTGGATTTTTTCGCCGTCAGCCTGTCCGGCCGCCTCTGCCATCTGCGATGCGCCCCCGGCTCCGGCCACTACGTCATCTACATCCCGCAGGCTGACCTTCGAATACACCAACACGCCGTTCGTCACATCCGGGTCATCCCCGGAATCCTTGCGGATCGCACAGGAGACGCTTGTTTTTCCGTCAAAACAGATCTCCTCCACCTTCAGGTCCAGCGCAATCCCTTTTGGTGTCATCAGACTGACCCGCTCAATGGGCGCACCTAAAAAAAGCATCTGTACGGCGGCCTTTGAAGCCGCCGCCGCACAGGAGCCCGTTGTGTAACCCATTCGTAATTTTTCTTTTCCAACCTGCTTGTATTCTTCCATTGTTCTTTCTACTGCATCACATTCTGCGGCTTGCCGTCCATAAACGCTGCCACATTTTCAAACACGATGTGCGCACGCTTGATCATCGCTTCCTTGGAAGCAAATGCCACATGCGGTGTCACCAGTGTGTTTTTTGAATTCAGAAGCGGATGATCTGCCGGGATCGGCGGCTCCATCTCAAATACATCAATGCATGCGCCTGCGATACGCTCTTCGTTCAATGCATCTGCCAGCGCCTGGCTGTCAAGCACCGGTCCGCGCGCAAGGTTCACAAGGATCGCATTTTTCTTCATCATCGCGATCTTCTCCGCGCTGATCATGCCTTTTGTCTCTGCATTATTTGGCATATGCAAAGAAATGATGTCAGATGTTTTCATCACTTCATCAAGATCCATATATTTGATATACGGGATGTCTTTTACCGTGCGACTGTAAGCGACCACTTCACAACCGAACGCGTCAGCGATCTTTGCAACACGCGTACCGATCGCACCTGTACCGATCACGCCAAATCGCTTTCCTTCCAGCTCGTTTCCGATCAGACCTGCCAGTGTTCCGCCGTTTCTTGTCGCGGTATCACATGCCGCGATATTTCGCATCAGAGAGATCAGCATGCCAAACACGAGATCAGACACACATGCCGTCGAATAGCCGGCACAGTTATTAACCATGATTCCAAGCTCCTTGCAGGTATCCATCGCCACATGATCCACACCGGTAAACGCGATATCCAAAAGCTTGCATTTTTCAAATCCGCGGATCGTTTCATCACTGAGCGGAATGTTTGTATCGATCACGACATCTGCATCCTTGCCACGCGCGATCTGCTCCGCGGGATCCTTTGTCACGGTGTCATAATAAACGATCTCAGCGCGGTCACCGAGCTTTTCCTTTGCGATCGCGAGTGCTGTTTCCTGCGGGATACCCAATGGTTCAATAACTGCTACTTTCATGGTGGTCATCTCTCCTTTACTGGTTAAGAATTGTGTCAATGTCAAAATGAGCTTTTATAAAACTACGCTATTTCTATCTTAACCCAATCCATCACAAAATGGAATAGGCGGCACTGCAGAAATGACAGAACGAAACGGCAACATTTATGCCGAACTGAAATATGGCGACATCCTGGGCAGTGCAGAAATCCATCCGATCTACTCCACCTCGATCACGGCAGAGGAGCAGGCAGCAAAAGAACACGAAAGCTTCCCGGACAGAGAATTTGAAAACATGACGATTGGCGGACTTGACTGCGTTATATGGCACAAGGATAACCGCTGGTGGGGATATGCTGAGAAGGACGGCGTTGCACTCGTCTTAGATTTCCGGAGTGTTGACGATCCGGAAGTCGAAAAAATGGTTCAAGCCATGTTTGACAACATGACTGTCGATGCCGAACGTTGGCATGCATTATATGATAATTAATTGCCACTGATCAGCAAGGGGGCAGGCACCTTCGCGAAGGTGCCTGCCCCTCTTTATATTACATAAACTTGACTTCTTCTACTTTTTCTTCGATATATCGATTCATTTTGATGATCGGCCGACGCAGGATCAGACCAAGGATCAACACCGGGATCAGGTACAGCAACAGATTCCTGATCTCCAGCCAGTATGTGTTCTGATACATTCCGGCAATACTCTCCCGCATGGCATCCATCGTATGGACAAACGGCAGAAGCGGGTACAGCTTTTGATATACATCAGGCGCCACCTCGATCGGGAACGATCCGCCTGATCCCGCCACCTGAATAACCAGAAGGATCACGGCTGCTGCTTTTCCTGCATTTCCGAACGAAAGCGTCAAAGTGTAGCTGATGAATACAAATATAAAACTCGAAACCCATCCTGCCAGCATAAACAGCAGCGGATGCAGACACTGAATCTGCAGGAAGTACAGGCATCCCAGGCAAACGATCGTTGTCTGGATCAGCCCCAGAAGCAGGAAAATCAGAAATCTTCCGAAATACAGCTCTGCATGACGAACCTTTCCGTTTTCTGACAGCGCTTTGACCTTTTCATCAGAGACCCGTACTTTCATCATGGCCACCATAATGACACCGCCCACCCAGATGGACATCGCAAGGTAATACGGTGCCATAGAGGATCCGGTATTTGCCACTTCATAAACCAGATTCGTATCCACATTTACAGGTGAAGCCCACAGAGAAGCCAGTAATTCCGGATCTTTGGTCAGCAGGCCTTCCAGCGCTCTGACATCATCGGAATCTACTGCCCTTTTGATTTCGTCTGACCAGGCCCCCAGCTGCTCAGAAGCATTCCGGATCTCACCGGCAGAATCCGTCAGCGTTTTGTAGATCTGATCAAGGGTTCCGTCTGCGGAAGTCAGCAGTGTATCGGAATCCTGCATCGTCTGATCAATAGCGGACTGGATCTTTTCGGCATCAGTGCCTGCCGCAGACAGCATGTCTGCCAGATCGCCCAGATCTGTTTTCAGACTGGTGTCAAATTCGGTCTGCACTGCTGTGAGGCTTTCCTGACATTGTGAAACAGCCTCATCCAGCTCTGCCTGATAAGTCGAAATGTCTGTACTGATATCCGACAGCAATTCGTCTGCACGCGTCAGTTTATCATGCAGGGCCTGCTGCTTTCCGATCACACTGTCCAACTTGGTGATCACTCTCTGGATGCTTCCGCGAATCAGCGTTTCTTCAGCCGGAAGCGCATCTGACAAGTCTTCGAGATCTGCCTTCCATTCTTCATACCGGTCGATCAAAGTCTGGACCTGATCTGCCATGCCGTTCAGTTCCTCTGACAGGTCAGCCCGGTCAGAAGACATCGCACCGAAACTGTCACTGATCTGCGTCTTTACCGTCGAGTATGCGCTGACGCCATCCGACAATACCCCACTGATCCGATCGGAAACCGTATCGATGGAAGCCGCAATATCTTCTACATCTCCCGCTGCATCGGATATCTTTTCACTGCTCTTTTCTTCGGCCTGATCCGTCTGCGAGAACATTGCTGATGTTGCATCCATCACACCCTGCAGAGATTCTGTCAGTCCTGCAAAGGCATCGATCGTGTCTGCCGATGATGACAGCGTTCCCTCCATCGTATTTAACCGGGCGTTTAACTCCTCCAGAAATGCATCCGCATTTCCTTCTTCAAGGACTGTGGAAAAATCGTCAAAAACACTTAAGATCACTTCATATGCGGTTTTGGCAAAAACCTCATCGATCTGCTGCTGCACGGTATTGGCCGCAATATCTGTCACCTTCGGCGCGATCGCATTTTCCTTTTCATTGGAATAATATCGTATGACCGGCTTCGTTTCCTCTTCCGAAAACAGACTCAGCATATCCTTGCTGAAATCTTCTGTAATCACAATGGCAGCATAATATTCTCCGGATCTGGTCCCTTCTACCGCCTTTTTTTCAGACGTAAAGACCCAGTCCATATCTTCATTTTCCCGTAATGCGCCAACGATCTTTTCCCCGACATTGATTTCCATCGGCAAAAAATCGCCCTGATACCCTTCATCTGCATTCGCGACTGCGATTTTCAGATTTTCGGTATTCCCATATGGATCCCAGCTGGCCGCAATATTGAACCAGGCATATAAAGAAGGAATGATCGATATACCAAGGACCATGATCAGTGCGATCACATTATAACGGATATGCTTCAGATCATCCGTAAAAATCCGCATTATGTTTTTCATGATTCTCCATGCTCCTTATTCTTCGACCGAATGCTTTCAATCAATTCATCCTGTGTCATCTCTGAAATCCGCTTCTGCCGGTCAAGATGATCTCTGAAGTATTCCATAATGATCAGGAACAGGACCACCGCCAGCATCGAAACGATCCACAGCGTCAGGAATACCAGTTTCGCAGGAATCAAAAACATCAGGATCAAAAAGACAGCCGGTATGATCACGATCAGCAAAAAGGATCTTCTCACGGTCTTCTGGTATCTTTGTTCAAAACGGTCGATCCGTTTTTTGATCCGCGCTCTCATCTCCTGATCCGCCAGCAGAATCCGCGCACCCATGATCAGGTTCTTGCGTTCCTTACGGCGCTCGATATGCTCACATGCCATAAGATCTGATTCCACCAGTCTCTTATCAACCATATGATTCAGATTCAAACACAGCGGCCGCAGCGCCAGGCCGATGACCAGTGCGGCAGGAAGGACGATCAGAAGCATTAACATGTTCTGCATGTAGTGATACGGATAAACCCCCGCGATCGCTTCCCGCATTGCGTTGATCCCATAGGTAAACGGCAAAAACGGATGCAGATTCCGGAAAAACAGTGGTGTCAGTTCAATCGGATACGTACCGGAAGCACCCGGGATCTGAAGTATGATCAGCAGGACACTCAGCGCTTTTCCAATATGTTTAAAGGTGATCGCAAGCGCATAAATGATATTCATATAGATGAAGGATGTCCACAGGCCGCTCAAAACAAACAGCCCCGGTCTTTCGCACTGGATCCCTAGCAAAAGGAGATCTCCCGCGCACACGATCACAGCCTGGATCAATCCGGTCACCACAAACAAAAGCCATCTGCCAAGGTACGCCTGCGTGATGCTGAATCCATGCAGTTTCTCATCCTCATCCACTTCTGTTTTATAGACATTGATCAGCACAATACCGCCGATCCAGATCGCAAGATTGGTGAAAAACGGCGTCATTCCGGTTCCGTAGTTTGCGACCGGATACAGCGCCTCCCGCTCGATCGTAACCGGCGAAGACATGAAACGGCCGACCTGTTCGGCATCGATATCGCCGGCTGCCGATTTCAGGTCCGTATATACCTGCATGCTTTCAATCGCGTTTAAGTCTGCCTCTGCCTGACTGAGCTGAGCCTGAATCTGATCCAGCACTTCCTGCGTATCTGCCAATGCTGCATCCGTATCATGCAGGATCCCATCCAGATCATCCAGAAGTCCCGCAAGGGATATCAGATCTGTCTGTGCAGTCTCCATCAGTCCCTGCAGATTTCCCGATGCCGCTGAAACCTGCCCGAACGCAGCCCCGGCATCTGTCATCACGGACGTATCAAAATCGTTCAAAGCAGACTGCAGCTTGCTCTGACCGTCTGTAATATCGCCATTCAGAGCTGAATACGCCGCAGATGATGACGAATACAGATCCCGTGCCCCGGCGGATGCCGATTCAAGCAGCGATAAGATCTGTGCATGCCGCTCATTATCTTCCTTTAAGTCTTCCAGAACATCATGAACCGTGCCGTTCCCCGGGCCGGTATCCAGAAGTGCTTCATCCAGCTCTGTCAAAAGATCGATGATCTGCGCATTCTCTTCCTGGATCGCCTTCACTCTCGAAACGATCGGATCCGCCTTCCGATTAAATGCATCATCCAGTTCGCTGACCTTGCTGTTGATCGTGCCGATATCCGCTCCCGCGGCAACATTCAGATCAGACAGCTTCTGGCCGGCATCTGAGATTCCCGACCGCATCTTTGTGGAAAAATCGTTAATGCTTTCCCAGTCTGCTGTTATCTTCGTCTCAATTTTCTGACCGTTTTCTTTTGCATTTTCAAGGGCTTCTCCTGCCAGTGCGAGGTCATCCTTTCCATCCTGCACCACACGGTCCGCTTTCGGGATCAGCGCATGGAAATCCTGCACAAGAGCCTCAAATGCTTCCGCCTGCTCCTCTGTTTTTCGGATGCTTTCTCTCAATTTGGCAGACGAAGTTTCAAGATCTCCGTCCACTTCCCTGATCTTATCCTGCAGGAGCGACGCGGCGGTTTCCGAAACCGTTCCGACAAACTCATCATTGATCCCCTGCTGCAGCGTTGATACACCGGTCCCCGTGATCTTTGGCGCTATCGTATTCTTTTTCTCATTGGAATAAAAGACGATCTCCGGCTGGCGGATGTCGCTTGAAAATACACTGACCAAATCTGCACTAAACGACTCCGGGATGATGATCGCCGCATAATAATCCCCTGCTTTCACCCCTTCGATCGCCTGATCTTCTTCCGTAAACACCCATCCAAGCTGATCATTGTCTCTTAGTTTCTCTTCAACCGCATCCCCGGCATCCAGATATCCAACCCGCTCATCCGTCACACCGGCATCCATATTGACAACTGCCACCTGAATGTTGCCGGTATTTGCATACGGATCCATGTTGGCATATACAATAAACAGAGCATATAAGGACGGAATGACACAGATTCCGACAAATACAACCATTGCTATGAAGTTTTTTCTCAGACGCCTTAAGTCCCGAAGAAATATTTTAAAAGCCATTTTCATTTCATTTATACCCGACCATTATGATCGTCTCTCTTCATACATTTTCACTTTCTCTGAAATCTCTTCCAGTTCTTCCTTTGACAGCTCCGGCAGATGTTTCAGCTTTTCAATAAAAGCGGAAAGCGTGTCTTTGTGACGCATCGCATTCAATTCATTGAAAAAGGTTAAGACAAGACCTGTGATCAATGCCAGTGAAAAATGCGAAAAAATCGACAAAAGGATCGAAAGGACACGCGACGGCAGCGTCTCTACCAAAACATCACCGAATCCGATCGTCGTCACGACGGTATATACATACCAGACACCATCATGCATTGTTTGGATCGAGGGCTCATACAGCCAGAAAAACACGGAGCAAAAGACCATGAACGCCAGAAAGACCAGCATGATCCTTAAAAAATAGGTCCGATTCAGAATATTCCGGACAAGACGAACTCGCTTCATTTTTCAAATCCTTTCTACATCTTAAAATTTGATATTCTATTATACCATACACATATATCAGAAGCACTATTATCAAATCATTGAAATGAATAGGTTTTGCAGGAAGATGTGGGAAGATTTGTGGGAAGATTCAGGTTTTGAGACTTTTTCCGAAAAACAAAAAACGCCGCAAACCCGCTATACAAGCGAATCCACGACATTTTGAGATACACCTTCAGGGACTCGAACCATGGACAAATAGTGGACCTTTGGCGTTTTTACGAGGGTTTACAAACTGTTATTTCGTCCCTTTTCATGTATCTCAAACCCGCATGAACACTGGCTTTGCGCGCCATGGTAACACAACATAACACGAAGCAGATTTACATAGCAAAATATAAAAAGCAGAGACTCTTGTGGGAAGATTTTTACCCATTCCGATACCTTAAAACAGGGCAGATCACGCGATCTGCCCTGCTGTATGTTTATTCATATATTCTCAAAATATTCAAACAGCCTCTCTTGCATATTCATAGCCGCCGGAAAACATATACTCCGATATCATTAATGTCTGAGACTTGGCTTAATTCTTCTCGAGAAGCCAATCTGCCAGATTGTATATCTTGATTCCTTCATAGTCATAGGTCTCATGTCGGGTATTAGCCAAAATCAGCTTCGGATAAGCATCTTTGATCTTCAGGAGCGGATGATACTCCCGCTCAAAGGTCTCCTGACGGGTAATGTCGTCACTGACCTGGATATATATTTTTTCATCTCCACGGACCGCTATGAAATCCACTTCTTTCTGATAAAGCTTGCCAACATAGACTTCATATCCGCGTCGCATCAGTTCAATACAGACAATATTCTCATACATCCTTCCGTAATCAAGATTTCTTCTGCCAAGCCTTGCGAAGCGGAAGCCCGTATCACTCAGATAATACTTAATCGACGTCTTCAGATACTTCTTGCCGCGGATATCATATCGCCGCACTCCATAAAAGACATATGCATCACAAAGGTACTTTATATAGTTACCTACGGTCTTATGATTCGTAACTACCACATTGGCCGTCAGTGTATCGCTGATGTTGTTGGGGGAGGTTAGATTGGAAACATTGTCCATCATAAATTCCGCCAGGTGCTCCAGCGTCGTGGTGTCCGGAAGGTTATACTTCGTAACCAGATCGCGGTTGATGATCGTATCGTAAATATCCCGGATATAGTTTATTCGGTCACGATCCGTGCGGTATTCATAAGAGCCCGCCAGTCCTCCTTTGATGACATACTCTTCGAAAAGCTTTGCCGTATCCTTCTCTTCCGCGTAGTAACGGCAGAATTCAGCAAAGCTAAATGGGAAAACATGGATCTCTATATATCTTCCGGTGAACAGCGTTGAAAGGTCGGAACTTAATAGAAAGGCATTGGAACCTGTGATATATAGATCATATTTCCGAGAAGTGTGCAGACTGTTAATAGCAAGCTCGAACTTCTCGCAGAGCTGCACCTCATCCACGAAGACATAATTATCCTTTCCTTCTGCATAATGGCTCTCGATATAATCATACAATGCATGATATTCCTTAAGGGCTTCATATTTCAAGTCAAAGAAATCCACGAAGATGATATTGGCATTCGGCTGTGTCTCCGTGATCCTCCGGATATATGCCTTCATCAGTTCAGACTTTCCGCTTCGCCTTACCCCGGTAATGATCTTGATATCCGGTGTTCTCATAAGATCGAGGAGTCTCTGCATATATTCTGGTCTTTCGATATAGTTCATTGTCTCACTTCCGAAATTTAAATTATTTTTGAGTTTCGCACCTGCATTCATAGTCTACTCAAAATTACCCTGTTTGTCAATTGGACATAACACGAAACAGATTTACATAGCAAACTATAAAAAGCAGAGACTCTTGTGGGAAGATTTTTACCCATTCCGATACCTTAATACAGGGCAGATCACACGATCTGCCCTGCTGTATGTTTATTCATCAAAATATGTATTAATATGTGTAAGCTGCTCTATTTCCTGCAAACTCCAAAAGGCATTAAGGTAATTCCTAATGTGAGAGTCGGTACAACTGATACATTAAGTTCCTTGGCGGCATATCCCTGCAATCATTTAATCGCTATTGGCACAAACGGTTTTACACATAGCAAGGCCAATCGTATAATATTCGAGGAGCAGGTTACTACTATCATTAATACACTGACACCATCAGGAATTCTTGTATATGGTCCTGCATCAGAGTTTATCTTCGAGGAGGCAATTACAAAACAAATACCTATCTATCAGTATGATTCATATATGATGATTAAGAATCGGGATGCTGCCAAAAGGAGAAAGGCAGGCTATACTGATGAAAGGTAATGGCGAATCATTCAATACAGCTAGTTCTTCTAGTATTGAACAAGTAGATAGTAAAAATGTTGTTAACGACAATCATAATATTCCCATGAGTGGTGAACCAAATTCTGTTACGCAGTCATGCGTTGATGGAAACTTATTCAGGAACGCTACTATGATAGTGACGGCAAAGCCTATCTGGATATTGATTATTCTGATCATGGTAATCCAAAAACACATCCTGTGGTACCACATCAACATCATATCACTTGGAATAATGGGAAGCCGCGTAGGGGCAAAGATGAGGAGGTAAAATAATGACATTTGAACAGTTAGAAAACTATATCAATATTCGTAATGAAATAGAATTTACATATCGAGGAAAAAAGTATTCAATCACATACTGGTATCCAGATGATAATGAAGATAATGCTCTTATTTCTTTTTGTGAGTTTTATAAAGAAACGACAGAAGTCAAAACCGCCTCAGATTTATGGAATAACATTTACAGGGATGGAGTTAGCGTAGGTGAGATGTTGTCCAGCATTAAGCAAGAAGATATATATTTTCTAATCATCTTTTTCTATTCTTTCGCCAATACAAAGCAAAAGCCGGAAAGTCGCATAACACTGACTTTCCGGCCTCATGGAGCATAAGGAGATCGAATCTCTGCTCATGTCTCGCAAACCTAATAAAAACAAGAATTCTGTCTGCCCAATTTCAAATATGTACATACAGGGCACATACAAAAACAATCTCTGTGATCAATCATCACGCCACAATCTTGTAATAGACCTGTGATGTCAGCTTATAGATCAACGCATAGAACAGCACACAGGCTGCCGCGCAGATGCAGGCAGTCAGCACTAAATGCGACATGCTGAACAAACCGAACAACATCAGCAGCTTATGAACCAACGGCAGTACGACAACCAGATGAATGCATGCGAATATGACTGGGATCAGAAAAACCGTCAGCATCTGGGAATTAATGCTTTTTTTAATGTCTTCCTTGGTCATCCCCACCTTCTGCATGATCTCAAACCTTGTCTGGTCTTCGAAGCCTTCCGAAACCTGTTTGTAGTAAATGATGACCACACAGGAAACCAGAAAGATCATGCTGAGCAGGACCCCCAAAAAGAGAAGTCCACCAAAGGTGCTGACAAAATCACCCCGTTCCCCTTCGTGACTTTCACAGTAATAGTTGGAAAAGCCCAGCCCTTCCAGTTCTGACTCCAGCTTCTCTTCCAACGTATCCGCGAGTGCAATCTGCCCTTCTGCATCCAGCCCGGTATCGAACCGGCAGTTCCAGAACCAAGCTAACATCGGTGCCCCGTCATAATCTGTGTACTTCGTAAAGTTCTGCGCCACTGCATTAACATCATTTACGATCATAAAAACACCGGGTGAAGCGGAACCCTCTGCGGCCGGATCGATTTCCGTAATCTGATCATCAATCCTGCCAACCACATCAAACGGCACATCACCGATCGTCAAGACATTCCCGATTTCTATGTTTTTCTTCGTCCCCACCAGCGCCTGTCCCGATGAAACGATCTCGTGATGACCAAAAACTCGGTTATACTCCTCCACGTCGATAAACAGGATCTGCGCCACTTTGTCATAATCGATAAATGCCATATCTGTCAGCGAATTCAAGGAAATATCCAGCTTGCTGTTTTCAAGATATCCGGAAACAGAATATTCGTAATAGGTTTTATTATTCGTAACAGTTGCCCCTTGTTCCTGGGCCGCTTCCTTCAGATCCGCATCCAATTTTTCTCCCAGGCCATCCAGACCTTCATCATACCCATATTTGCAGGCAAACGCACCGATCTCATTGGGATAACGGATATTCAGGCAGTCTTCCGATCCGGCATAAAGAGCCAAAGTCGACGAAAGCATCACCAGTACCATCGTAAGCAAAATACAGATCGACGCCAGTCCCGCACCGTTTCGCTTCATGCGATACGTCATGGATGAAACCGAAACGAAATGATTTGTCTTGTAATAATAGGCTTTATTCTTCTGCAGCATTTTACAGAGAATGACGCTCCCTGCGATCAATACCAGATAAGTCCCGAGAATAATGAGCATCACTGCCACCAGAAACCACATCAATGCAGACATCGGCTGCTCAATCTTCAGCGCGATATAGTAGCCAGCACCCAAAAGCACCAGTCCCAGAACACCTACCACCCAGTTCGCTTTCGGCGGCTTTTCGCCGGCCTTATCTGCCCGGACCAATTCGATCGGACTCGAAAACCGGACCTGTCTTACAGAGTTTAAAAAGATCAAAAGGAAGATCATAGAAAAAACTGCCACCGTCATAACAACAGATACACCGGATATCGAAAACGAATATCTGGCTGGCACTTCAATCAGCCTTGTAAATCCCAACTCGGCAATTTTGGACAATGCAATTCCCGCAGCAAGTCCGAATAACAGGGAGACTGCCCATGTGATCAGCGTTTCGAATAAAATGATCTTTCCCAGATTGTGCTTATTCATCCCCAGAATGCTGTAAAGACCGAACTCCTTCTTCCGACCTTTTATAAGAGAAGAATGTGTATAAAACAAAAAAACCAGTGCAAACAAAACAAGGATATAGGTACCGTATGCCATTATTTCAACAGCCGTATGACCACCCGGTATTCCATTCATCACCCCGGAATTTCCCAGAAAATGCATGACATAATAAATGCAGACCATCAGAATGCAAGTCACCAGATACGGCATATACAGACGCCCGTTCTTTCGCATTCCTGATACTGCCATCTTTGGATAAAAACCAATCTTCATGGCCGATCACCTCCCTGCGCCAACAGCGTCAGTGTATCACTGATCTTCTGATACAACTGCTGATCCGTGGCATCACCGCGGTAGATCTGGTGAAATACGATACCATCCTTTATAAACAGCACCCGCGAAGCATTGCTTGCCGCCTTGACGGAATGCGTGACCATGAGGATCGTCTGCCCCATGCGGTTCACTTTTTTGAACAGTTCCATCAGTTCATCGGATGACTTTGAATCCAATGCGCCGGTCGGCTCATCGGCCAGAATGATCCTGGGCTGTGTGATCAACGCTCTTGCCACGGCAGCACGCTGTTTTTGCCCGCCTGAAACTTCATATGGATATTTCTTTAAGATCTTTTCAATCCCGAGATACCCAACAATCGCATCCATACGCTGTTTCATTTCTTCGGTTTTTTCCCCGCAAGGACCAACGGCAGATAGATGTTATCCTCCAATGAAAAGGTATCCAGCAGATTAAAATCCTGGAACACATAGCCCAGGTTGTCCCTTCGGAACACTGCGATATCTTTGTCTTTGATCTCACCAAGGTTCATCCCGTCCAGAATCACCATTCCTTCCGTCGGCTTATCCAGTGCCGCCAGAATGTTGAGCAAGGTTGTCTTTCCACTGCCGGATTCCCCCATGATTGCTACATACTCACCCTCTTCTACGGTAAAACTGACATTCCGCAGTGCCTCTACCGAAGCACCGCCAAACCGTGTCTTATATACTTTTCTGATGTTTTTCGCCTCAAATAAGCTCATGGTAATACCTCCTTGCATTTCATACTGCAAGTATGTAGGAAAAAGGCGATTCATTCCATCGAATCGCCTTACAAATCAATACATCATTCTTACATTGATGTAAGAAAATACATTTACTCAATTCCAACCGTGCTCTGTGACAAATCAATCCGTATCGTAGTTCCCTCTCCCACAGCAGATTCCACTGAGATCCCATGTGCCTGATTGTCGCAGATCCGCTTACACAGATACAACCCTATGCCACTGGCCCGCTTGTCTTTTCGGCCATTGTAGCCGGTAAATCCCTTCTCGAAGATTCTGGGGATATCTGCTTCCTCAATTCCGATTCCAGTATCTTTGATGCAAAGAACCGCCTCATCCATATAGATTCTTACCGTCCCTTCCTGTGTATATTTCAACGCATTGGAAATGATCTGCTCCATGACAAATGCAAGCCATTTGTCATCCGTCAACACAGTAAATTCAACCGGTTCATATTCCAGTCGGATCCCGCGACTGATAAACTCTCCCGCAAAATGCCGGACTGACTGTCTAATGATAGAGTCCAGATCATGTGTTCTTATCACATAATCCATACTATCAGAATCCAGTTTCAGATATGTCATGACCATATCCACGTACTGCTCAATCCGTCTTAAATCATTCAACGATTGCCGTGACAAAGAACTGTCTTCATTCTGAAAGCTGAGCTTCATGGCTGCGATGGGTGTCTTGATCTGATGCGCCCATGCTGCATAATAATCGAGCATATCGCTATATTTTCCGGCGAATTCCGTCTGCTTTTGTCTGGCCTCATCACAAAGAGAGCGTATAATCTCCTGATAATAAACATCCTGCGGTCTTTGCGGCTGTGGCAGTTCATCGACCAGTTCCGCCTGCAGCCCGTTTATGATCCGAAGCTCCCCGCAGGTTTTCCGACACCTCCGATATCCGGCCGCAAGAAACAGAATGCCGACAAGGAAACACAAAACATACGGATAACACAGCTGTTTTGCCGGAACATCAGACAAAAACAAACACAAAAAGATGATGACTGCAAAGATCAGACACGCAGCAATTGTTTTTCTTTTCCCTTTCAGATAATCGTTCAATCTCATGATTTGACCATATATCCCACACCGAATTTCGTGACAATAAAATCATCTAGTCCGATCTCGCTTAGTTTCTTGCGCAAACGTCCGATGTTAACCGTCAATGTATTCTCATCCACATAGCTGTCTGTCTGCCAGAGAACTTCCATCAGTTTTTCCCTGCTCACCACCCGGTCTTTGTTTTGCATTAATGTAAAAAGGATCCGATATTCGTTTTTAGAAAGTTCCACGGTTTCATTTTCATAGGAGAGCGTACTGCTTCCGGTGTTCAGAAACGCACCTTTATGCTCAAGAAGCGGCAGTGTCCCCGCATAGTCATAGGATCTGCGCAGCAATGCTTGTATCTTCGCGATCAGCACGCTTTGATCAAACGGCTTCGCAATAAAATCATCCGCCCCCAGATTCATCGCCATCACGATGTTCATGTTATCCGAAGCCGAGGAGATAAATATGATCGGCACGGAGCTGATACGGCGAATCTCGCCGCACCAGTGATAGCCATCCATGAAGGGAAGGCCGATATCGATCAGTACCAGTTGCGGCGCAAACGATACGAACGCTCCCATAACATCACGAAAATCCGAAACCAAACCAGGTTCCATATCCCAGCCGGTAAGATTCTTCGCAATCGCTTCTGCTATTCCTTTGTCGTCTTCAATGATCAGGATCTTGTATTTCATGCACTCATTATAATTCAAGATGCGTCAGCAAACACTAACATTTTTGTCATATCTCAAAAACTATTCCCGCTAAGTCTATCCAGATCTTTATGTAGAAAAATAGAACCCCATTTTCAAACCTCATGGATATACTCATCGTCCAATCTCATTTTTCGATTTGAAAGTCCGTGTTTTCAAGGGCTCTGCGCATCTATTTTTCCACAACAAACAATTATCATATCTTAATCACTCCCATTATTTTTATATATTGATTTGGTACCCTTTTTTTATGTCAGGACTCCAAAAATGATGTTCAAATTTCTTCGATGAACTTTTTACCTGTTCATATTAATAATACGAATATGAGTTAATTTTCAGTCTCCTCTCCCCTTTATAGGAGGAGTCGGTATGATTATACTCAGTCTTATTATTCTCAGTCTTATTAGGGTGTGAAAATCATGAGTCCGGAGTCATGATTTTCACATCACTGGAATCATGAAATTCACATTTCCGGAATCATGATTTTTATCGTTCCTGCGCCCTGACCTTCTTATCACTTTTCGGTTTGAGCTCCTGTTCATCCAATAGCTTTTTGCTCTCTGCCAGCTGCAGCAAAACGCTTTCTCTCTCTTCCGGTTTCTTTTCCTTCGGCTGGGGTTTCCCTTCCGCTTTTCTTTGCAGCGTATGGTAGATGCCTGCCGCTTTCCGGTATGCCGCCTCTGCTTCTTTTACAGATGAATACCCTTTCATCTTTGGAAGTGTCTGCAGATGTGTCTTTGCTTTCTCGAGCTTTTCTTTTTCCGATCCGATTTTTTCTTCCAGTGCCCGTCTGTCTTTCCGGTTGAACATGTTCTGCGGGATTTCTTTTAACTGTGCCTCCAGGTTCTCGATCGTTTTTGTGATAGCATAGATCTTTTTGGTCGGAAGGTACGGGCCTTTCGGGTCGAAGACTTTTTGTTTTTCACTTTTATCCGGTACCAGTTCGTTGATCAGATCCGTATACATGTTCTTTACTTCCGGC
>CADBRG010000215.1 GCA_902797015.1 uncultured Lachnospiraceae bacterium | reverse complement strand
GTGACAAGGAACGGAGTCTTTGAAAAGGCTCCGTTTTCTTATAAAATCCGACGCGTTGGTTATAGAAGGCTTACAGGAATTTGTTTAGACCAAAATATGTTAAAAATGCACAAAGAACATTACGCTTGACCAACGCAAGAACCGGGTTTTAATATGATATTAGACAATTAGATAAGACTAGGACAGCCTAGATATGACTAGAAAGGAGTTGTTTTACATGTTTAGAGGAGCAAGATGGTTATTATTCGGTGCAGGATTTTTGGCAGGTACAGCAGGCATTAAGCTGCTTTCCAGCAAGGATGCGAAGAAGGCATATACACAGTGTACAGCAGCAGTTCTGCGTGCAAAGGATCAGATCCAGGCCGGCGCGGCAACACTGAAAGAAAACTGCGATGACATTCTGGCGGATGCTAAAGAGATCAACGAAGCACGTGCCGCAGCAGAGGATGAGATCATCGAGGATGCTTCGGAGGAAGTAACAGAAGGATAAACACTGCGGGGGTGAAACGATGAAATGCAAGATTTTACATGAATCACGGGGCAGAATCCGCATTCATGTGATGCAGAATCGTGTCACGATGGCGCAGGCTGATCTGCTGGAATATTTTTTAAACATTCAGGATGGCGTCCGGGAGGCGAAGGTTTATGACCGGACCGGCGACGCCGTGATCCTATACGATATGCCGCGGGATGAGATGATCGCTTGTCTGGCGGGATTTTCGTTTGAAAAATGTGAGCTGGAACAGCCGGACCCTTCGGCGAGAGAACTGGCACATGAATATCAGGATAAACTGTTTTTTACGATCGTATGGCGGTATACGAAGAAGCTTTTGCTTCCGGCACCGATCCGGATCGCATTGACGATCATCCGATCGATCAAATACATCCGTCTCGCGATCGAATCATTGAAGAATCGCAGACTGCAGGTAGAGGTCCTGGATGCAGTAGCGATCGTGGTATCGATGCTGCGCGGAGACTTTGCTTCGGCAAGTTCCGTTATGTTTATGCTTAAGCTCGCATCACTTCTGGAGGAGTGGACTTATAAGAAGTCACTAAACGATCTGGCACAGACGATGCGGCTGGAGGTTGACAATGTGTGGATGCGTGTGGACGGACAGGAGGTTCTGACACCTGTCAGCCAGGTACAGATGGGCGATGAGATCATCGTCCGCACCGGTAACCTGATCCCGCTTGACGGAAAAGTGATCGAGGGAGAAGCGACCGTTAACCAGGCAACCATCACCGGTGAATCACTGCCGGTTGAAAAGAAGAACGGCAGTTATGTCTATGCCGGAACGACAGTGGAAGAAGGCGAATGTGTTTTTGTCGTCGACAAGGAGCAGGGAAGCGGTAAGTATGACCGGATCGTGAAGATGATCGAGGAATCCGAGCGGCTGAATTCCCAGACAGAGGTTCGTGCGATGAACATGGCAGACCGTCTGGTACCGTTCAGTCTTGGAGGAACGGCGCTTACATGGCTGATCACACGGAATGCGACAAAAGCACTTTCCATCCTGATGGTAGACTTCTCGTGTGCGATCAAAATGGCGATGCCGATCGCAGTTTTGTCTGCGATGCGTGAGAGCAGCCGTTACCAGATTACGGTTAAGGGCGGTAAATTCTTAGAGGCGATCGCTGAGGCTGATACCATTGTCTTTGATAAGACCGGTACGCTGACACATGCACAGCCAACCGTCAAAGATGTGGTACCGTTTAACGGAAACGATGCGGATGAAATGCTGCGCCTGGCAGCGTGCCTGGAAGAGCACTATCCGCACTCGCTCGCAAATGCTGTTGTATCGGCAGCCAGAGAAAAGGGGCTGATGCATGAGGAACACCATACGAAGATCGAGTATGTTGTTGCACATGGTATCTCAAGTATCGACGAAGGCCGAAAGGTTATTATCGGCAGTGCACATTTTGTGTTTGAAGATGAGAAGGCGATCATTCCGGAAGGCGGACAGGAGATGTTAGATGCATTGCCTGCAGAGTGCTCGCAGATCTATCTGGCGATCGACGGTGTGCTTTCCGCAGTGATCTGCATTGAGGATCCGCTGCGGGCAGAAGCAAAAGAAGTGATTGCAAAACTGCATGAGATGGGCATCAAAAAGGTTGTGATGATGACAGGCGATAATCGCATGACGGCGAAGACTGTTGCAGAGAAAGTCGGTGTAGATGAGTATCACGCAGAAGTATTGCCGGAAGAGAAAGCGGCCTTTGTCGCGGCAGAGCGGGAAGCAGGTCATAAGGTGATCATGATCGGAGACGGTGTAAATGATTCACCCGCATTATCCGAAGCAGACGTCGGGATCGCGATTAGTGACGGGGCTGCGCTGGCGAGAGAGATCGCGGATATCACGATCGCAGCGGATGATCTGTACTGTCTGATCACGATGAAAGAGATTGCAGACCGGCTGATGCAAAGAATCGATACGAATTATAAGAGTATCATCGGTTTCAATCTGGCACTGATTATCCTGGGCGTCGCAGGTATATTGCCGCCGACGACGACATCGATCCTGCACAATCTTTCCACGATCGGATTCGGGCTGCACAGCATGACCAATCTGCTGGAAACTTCATAGGATATGTATTTGACATTACTAAAACGATGTGCCACACAGTTGTTGCACATCGTTTTTTCTTGCCGTTCGCAAAGTGTTTCCAAACAAGTTTTCTGCGGTTTCTTAAGGGTACGTCTCATAGTCGTTGCCGTTTTTTGATAAAAACGCCACTCCTATTCGCCCAAAATTCATAGCGGATAATGGATTTTGCCCCTTTAGAAACCTTGCAATCTTGCGGAAACACTAGTGCTCTCTCTACGAAAAAAGCGATGTGCAGCAATCTGTTGTGGCACAGACTTTCAGTAAATGATAATACTCTGTTTTGTAACACATTTGAAAATAGATGAGCCAGGATCAAGCGGAATCTACAAAGATTTTTTGCGAGTGTTTTGACCAGAGGTGAAATCCGCTCCTTACGAAGACTTAGGCACGACAGCATTCTGGAGTGTCTTAGTCGTAGTTAGGAGTTAGTTCACCGTCGGGAAACGAGCTTTCT
>CADBRG010000214.1 GCA_902797015.1 uncultured Lachnospiraceae bacterium | reverse complement strand
GGTCGTGTGCAAAGTGCACATGAATGAATGGATAACGCTTACGAAAATAACGATTTTGATAATGAAAACCTCTTATTGTTCTGATACGATTTTCTTAAGAAAAAAACGTATGAGACAGGTAAGAGGTTTTTTGATTTCGAAAGGAGTACAGGCGATGGGAAAAACAGTGGAAGTTGATGTTTGCATCATGGGCAGCGGCGTTGCCGGAATGGGTGCGGCATATAAGCTGGCAAACGCAGGCGGTTTAAAGGTGGCAATATTTGAAAAATATCCGGCGCAGGGCGGAGCAGTCTCAAACTGTCCGATGTGCGTATGCTCCACACCGGATACGCCGGAAGCGCAGAAAAGCGCATATGAAGTATGGGGACGTTTCTCAAACTACAGGGCAAATATGGCACTTGTCAGCAAGGTCCTCAAATACAGTTCAGAATTTCCGAAGATTTTCCTGGAGGAACTGGGAATCAAGGCACCGATGGTCGTTAAACGGCCGCCGGAAGAGTATGGACAGATGCGCGGTTATACGATGGGGCATGCCAACGGTCTGGATGTCGGAGATTATTATTTTATTGAAGGACGCGGCAAGGGTCATGCCATGGCACTGGCGCTTCTCCGCCTGCGTTTTATGCTGGAAAAGAAAGGCGTGGACTTCTACTTCCGGACACCGATCAAAAAAATCATCCGTGAAGAAAACGGCGGTAAGGTAACAGGCGCGATCGCTTATGATAAAGAAGGCAATGAGATCGAGATCAAGTGCAAGGCGCTGATCGTAGCTTCAGGCGGCATTACCAACAATATGGAAATGATGAAAGAGCTTGGCGTGATCAACACCAAATTTGAAGAAGTTTACACAGATGGTTATCAGGTCAACATCACCTTCCCGGACAGCTGCCAGGATGGAGATGGCCAGAAGGCAGTCTGGGAGATCGGCGGTAAAAAGACCGGTATCGTAATCAGTGCAGATCCTCAGGTTCCAAATCCCGGTGTTCGTATCGGTCCGAACACACCGTGGCTTGCTGCAAACCAGACCAAGATCATTACAGAGCAGCCGTATCTGCGTGTGACGGAGCTTGGCAGACGTTTTATCAATGAGGAAATGTCAAATAACCATACATCGATGTCATCCTCTATGATCAGAAGGGCACAGAACATGTGCTGCTACATGATCTTTGATGAAGATACTGCAAAGAAGCTGGCAGAAGAGGGTGTAGAAGAGGGTTATGTATACTTCATCTTTAAGGGCGCGAAATGTGAGAACATCCGCGGACAGATCGATGAGATGATCGCAAAAGGCAATAAGCATGTCTGCCATTTTGATACAATACACGAAGTGGCTGAATACATGGGTATTCATGAAGAAAACTTAAAAGAAACGATCGCGAAATACAATCATGCAAAAGAGATTGGCTTTGATGAAGATTTCTTTACAGATCCGAAATACATTCGTCCGGTCCGTGAAGAATCCGGTCACATTTACTGCTACCGGATCTTTGCAGGCGGTTATGATACCATGGGCGGTCTTGCGATCGACGAAAATGCAAATGTTCTTGATGCAAACAACTATCCGATCGAAGGACTGTATGCAGGCGGCGACATGGTAACAGGCAGTGTCTATGGAGATCCGCCGGATAACGCAGGCGGAAACGTACATGGCTCTATGCCGACCGGTATGCTGGCAGGCGATTCTGCGGCAGCATATGTAAAAGGATTACAATAGGCCCTGTATTGATACGATTAGGAGGAATCATTATGAGAATCGAAATAGCTGATTATTGCATCCGTTGCGGCATCTGTGAAGATTGCTATCCGGATATTTATAAAAGAAACTACGAAGATCACTGCATGGACATCCTGGTAGAAGAAGTGACACCGGATCTGGAGGAACGCGTCAAGGGGTCCATTGCCGATTGCGCAGTGGCGGCGATCAGACTCGTAAAATAACCACCGGTCAAATTTGAGAATCATTCCCATATTTATTGACAAAAGAGAACCATTCCCTTACAATTGGGAATGGTTCTCATATTTTATACAGATGCGGCGAAGCCATCCGGCCGTCCGTTGAGGGGGATTTTTATGGGTACGCAATCAAAGTATAAGACGAAGCAACGTGACATCCTGTTGAAATATCTTCAGAAATCAACCGGTCATATCACGGCAGGCGATGTCTGTGAATATTTTAAAGAGCAGGGCTCGTCGATCGGGCAGTCGACGGTTTATCGTCAGCTGGAAAGCTTGGTAGATGAGGGTATCATCAATAAATATATTATTGATGGAACAAGTCCGGCCTGCTTTGAATACATTGGCGATACATGCCATGCGGATGATTCGATTTGTTTTCATTGTAAATGTGAAAAATGCGGGAAGCTGATCCACATGCATTGTGATGAATTGGAAGAGATCCAGCACCATCTTTATGAAGAACATCATTTTAAGATCAATCCGATGCGGACCGTTTTTTACGGCGTGTGTGAAGATTGCCAGTAAGGTTTTTAGAAAGGTTTTTTGCACTATGAAAAAGATAATCGCTATGATCACGGTAGCTGTATTTGCGATCGGATGTCTCACAGCGTGCGGTTCGGCACAGAGCGCACCGGAAGCCGGTGGTTCTTCTGGTGGAGAAGCACCGGCATATGCAGCAGATGTGTCGGGAGACGGCATCAGTATTGTGACAACCATTTTCCCGGAGTATGACTGGGTTCGTGAGGTCATAGGAGACAATCCGGCGAATGCAGATGTGACGATGCTTCTTGATAAAGGTGTCGATATGCACAGCTTTCAGCCGTCCGCACAGGATATCATGAAGATTGCCAACTGTGACCTGTTTATCTACGTTGGCGGCGAGTCGGATGAATGGGTAGAGGATGCATTGAAAGAATCTGTAAATCCGGATATGGTTGTGATCAATCTTCTGGATGCCCTCGGAGAGAATGCCAAAGAAGAGGAAATCGTCGAGGGAATGGAAGCCGAAGAAGAGCATGAGGAAGGGGAACACAGCGAAGACGGGCACGAGGAAGAAGGACCGGAGTATGATGAGCATGTTTGGCTTTCGCTGAAAAACGCCGATACGCTGGTCAATGTGATCGCAGATGCGATCGAGACAGTCGACCCTGAGAATGCGGATACCTATGCTGCGAACGCTGCCGCCTATACAGAGCAGATCAAAGCACTGGATGCATCTTACGCGGAGGCAGTTGCAAATGCCGGTACGAAGACCGTGCTGTTTGGAGATCGTTTCCCATTCCGCTATATGACAGATGATTACGGTCTTTCCTATTATGCGGCGTTTGCAGGATGCTCAGCAGAAACGGAAGCGAGCTTCGAGACGGTCATTTTCCTGGCCGGCAAAGTGGATGAAGAGAACTTAAGCTCGATCCTGACGATTGAAGGCAGTGACCAGAAGATCGCGCAGACGATCAATGATAATACAGGCAGCAAGGATCATCAGATCCTGATCATGAACTCCATGCAGTCGACGACGTCACAGGATGTGGAAGCGGGTGCGACCTATCTTTCCATCATGAATGAGAATCTTGAGGTGTTAAAACAGGCACTGCAGTAGAAATGCATGGCAGGCCGGAAGCAGAGTGAACATATGGCATTGATGACAGTCAGGAATCTGTCCGTCGGATACGATTCCAATCCCATTAAAGAGAATATTAATTTCAGTATCGGGCAGGGGGATTATCTTTGCATTGTCGGAGAAAACGGATCCGGCAAATCCACATTGATGAAAACCCTGCTGCGCCTGCAAAAGCCATTGTCCGGAGAGATTATGGTCGGTGACGGTCTGCAGGAAAATGAGATCGGCTATCTTCCGCAGCAGACGGATGTGCAGCGAGACTTCCCGGCATCGGTCCGGGAAATTGTGCTGTCCGGATGCCAGGGAAGAAGTAAAAACAGACCGTTTTACAGCCGTGCCGATAAACAGATGGCTGCCAAAAATATGGAACGGATGGAGATTGCAGATCTGGCTGGCAGATGTTACAGAGAGCTCTCCGGCGGACAGCAGCAGCGGGTTCTTCTGGCACGCGCACTCTGCGCGACGGAAAAAATGCTTTTTCTGGATGAGCCGGTGGCAGGTCTCGATCCGAAAGTGACGGCTTCTTTATATGAACTGATCGCAAGGCTGAATCAGGAAGGCATCACGATCGTCATGGTTTCACACGATATTGATGCCGCGCTGGAATATGCGACACATATTTTACATGTCGGGAAACACATCTTTTTCGGAACGACCGAAGAATATCTGGACAGTGAAAACAGAAAACTGTTCCTGACGCAGGAAGGAGGGATGCAGGATGCTTGAGATGTTATCGATGTATCTTTCCTATCCGTTTGTACGCTATGCGATCATTGTCGGCGTACTGATCGCACTCTGCTCATCGCTTCTTGGCGTGACACTTGTTTTAAAGCGGTTTTCCTTTATCGGTGACGGGCTTTCACATGTAGCATTCGGCGGCGTTGCAATCGCAGCGGTTTTGAATCTGACCAATCAGATGCTGATCGTTTTGCCGATTACGGTAGTCTGCGCGATCCTTCTGCTTCGTGCGGGACAGAACACCAAGATCAAGGGAGATGCTGCGATCGCGATGATCTCTGTTGCGGCGCTGGCATTCGGTTATCTGATCATGAATATCTTCTCCGCTTCTTCCAACATCAGCGGAGATGTCTGCAGCACACTGTTCGGTTCGACGTCGATCCTGACACTGACAAAGCGGGAAGTGCTTTTGTGCATGATCTTATCGATCGTGGTCGTGGTACTGTTTATCCTGCTTTATAATAAGATCTTTGCAGTTACGTTTGATGAGAACTTCGCAAAGGTGGCAGGGATTAAGGCAGAGCGTTATAATCTGCTGATCGCGATCATCATTGCGGTGATCATAGTGCTGGCAATGAACCTGGTAGGCGCACTTTTGATCACGGCTCTGGTCGTATTCCCGGCGTTATCTGCAATGCGTCTTTTCAATAGTTTTCGTTCCGTAACGATTTTTTCTGCTGTCTTGTCTATTGTATGCGCGCTGGCAGGAATCCTGATCTCGATCCTCGCGGGAACACCGGTCGGTTCAACGATCGTGGCGGTCGATGTACTGGCATTTCTGATCTGTCTGTTCGCAGGAAAGGCTAAAGCTTAGAGGGTTTTGTACATGAAGAAGAAATATCTGGCATGGATGGCGATCGTGATGATCGCTCTGACGGGCATTTTTACAGGATGCGGCAGTTCGGCTGATGAAGCGGCAAAAGAGGAAAAAGCATCACAGGTCGACGTTGACCTGACACAGATGTCATCGACGATGGTTTATTCCGAAGTCTTTAACATGGTCAATGAGCCGGATGATTATCTCGGGAAAATGATCAAGATGGAAGGCACCTTTGCCTTATATCATGATGAGAACACCGGAAAGGATTACTACGCCTGCATCATTCAGGATGCGACAGCTTGCTGTTCGCAGGGAATCGAATTCGAGCTCTCTGAGGATTATAAAAATCCGGGATCCCTTATGACGGAAGGAGATACGGTTACAGTCGTCGGAGAATTTGATCAGTATACGGAAGGCGACCTTGTATATTACACCCTGCGGGATGCAGACCTGCTGTAAAGAAAAAGAATATGAGCATGAAAATACTCCTGTTAACGGCTGTGGGGGCCGGATCTAACAGGAGTATTTTTTGTGGGTGAACCGATAAGGTTCGATATTAGGTTAAGGTTAGGTTATTGTTATTTGATTGAAACGGTCTGACGTACTGTCTTGCGGGATGCTTTGATCCAGGCAAGGAGTTTTTTGCCAAGCATCCGGTCAAACTGTTTGGAAACAACACCGACTAAGATCGCGGCGATGATCGTGCCTTCTCTGACACCGTTTAATGCGTGGAAGAAGTGTAGTGCAAAGAGCAGTGCGGTTACACTCATGGCGGTATCGATCGATACTTTGATCACACCCTTTTCCCATCCGGTTACTGCATGGATCGCGTTGGTCAGGCCTTCGCCCGGCAGAACGATAACATCTGCGGTAAACTCAAGGAATACACTGAATGCCAGGATGATGCATCCGACCAACAGGAACGCCATCTTGGTGCCGTAGGTCTGCGGATTGATCCAGAAAAACAGATAATCCATGCAGAAATCGATCAGGTAGCCGAATGCGATCGAAACCGGAACCTGTAACAGCTGTACCAGCGGGAACTGTCTGCGTGTTACAAAGAATTGCAGGCCGATCAGAAGCAGGTTTAACAGGATCGTAAACTGTCCGATCGTCATCGGAAGTGCCATGCTTAATACATACGGAATGCTGGCATTCGGTGATGTGCCCAGATTTGCCTTTGTTACAAAAACAACGCCGATGGCATTGATGAAAAGTCCTAATGAGAAGATCAAATATTTTTTACTGAATTCGATGCGGTTCATAAGAAAACCTCCTTTGTCTGTCTCGACCTTATGCTCTTATTGTAGGCTGCATTTTTTGCAATTGCAAACAAGGAATACACATGCTACAATAAGAATAACTTATGGAACGGCGCAGTAAGATGCAAAATTGATGAATCTGGGTGCAAAGGAGAAAAAATCATATGACGATCCGACAGCTGGAATATTTTTTATCTGCAGCGAGAACGTTGAGTTTTACGAAGACGGCACAGGCGTTTTATATCTCACAGTCTGCAGTCACGCAGCAGATCAAAAGTCTGGAAGAAGAGCTTGATGTCAAGCTGTTTTGGCGAAACAATAACCAGATCCGGCTGACGCCTGTAGGCGAGCTGTTTGTACCGGAAGCAGATGCTGTCGTGAACCGGATCAGGGAGGCGCAGGAGAAGCTGCATGCGGCAAGGGATGGTATGACAGGCAGTCTTACGATCGGCTATCTGCAAAGTGTGGAGATGACACAGTTTCCGGGATCCATCCAGGAGTTTTCAGAGGACTACCCCGGCGTTCGGATGAATCTGCACAGGGACAATGCGATGGCACTCCACGATGATTTTATGGAAGGTAGATATGATTTGATCTTTTCCATCGATAATGAGGCTCTGCAATATCCCGGGGCAGGAAGAGTCGAACTGGAGCGCTTCCCCTTTTATGTGGTTGTACGCCCGAACCATCCGTTTGCGAGACGCCGTCAGATCCGACAGGAGGATCTGATGTTTGAGAAGCTGATCGTGCATGAATCCTTTCGTTCACTGTCAGAATCTCCGCACATTCGTGCCGAGAAATATCTGACCGAAGAAAACATGAAAAATATCACAAAGACGGAAAATGAAGTGGAGACGATCCTGATCATGGTGGCATCGGGACTTGGAATCGCAGTGCTCCCGGAATTCGATATCCGTACGCCGCAGATCAGTCTGAATCTTCGGTATATCCCGCTTGATACGAACGGATATCGGGAGACGTTAAGCATCTTTTATCCGGCAGAATCGGACAATCCGCTGGTGCCGTTGTTTCTGGAAAGGCTCAGGATAGTGTGATATAATATTTATAGAAATTTAGTTGCTTAAAATACAGGAGGTGTTAGTTATGAGACGAGTTCTGATTCCGATCGATGGTACTGCGCGCAGCATTAAGTCTGTTGAGTTTATCAAGAACGAGTTTAAGCCGGGCGAGGCATTCATCAAGCTTCTTATGGTAAGAGAAGATGTGATCGGTCCGCTGCCGGACAGCATGCTCGATCCTGCAGTCGGCGAATTGAAGGAGCGCATGGATGAGACGGCGAAACTGATCGAAGACTATGATCATGAAGTATCGATCATTTTTGGCCGTGCAGGCGATGAAGTGGTCAAGTGCGCGAAGAAAGAAGATATGGACATGATCGTTATGACAAAATCCACCAAAAAAGGCTGGGTACAGGCGATCGGTTCGGTAACATCCTATGTAGTAAAATACGCTCCGTGCATGGTCATCATCGTGCCGGAAGTGGGCTATAATGTTTATGATGAATAAGAAGGACGCGCTGTATGTGGGCTTTTGAACGAGTTTTTTATCAGATTTATCCGTTAGGGTTTTGCGGTGCGCCGTTTGAGAATCCCTGTGATCCCTGTGAGGAGACAGCACCTGACCGGCAGGATGGATGCGGCATCCGAAAGGTGATCGATTGGATCCCGCATCTGCAAAAGCTGGGGATTGGCGCGATCTATTTTTCGCCACTGTTTGAATCTGATACACATGGATATAACACGCGCGATTACAGAAAGATTGACAACCGCCTGGGAACCAATGCTGATTTTGCAGATGTCTGTCGGGCGCTTCATGAGGCAGATATCAAGGTTGTTCTGGATGGAGTGTTCAATCATGCGGGACGCGGGTTCTTTGCATTTCAGGATGTATTAAAAAACCGGGAGAATTCTCCGTACAGGGACTGGTTTTACATCGACTTCAACGGAAACTCCGGCTACAACGACGGACTCTGGTATGAGGGCTGGGAAGGTCATTATGATCTGGTAAAATTAAACCTTCATAATGAGGATCTGGTACAGTACCTGTTTGGCAGCATCAGACAGTGGATCGAGGAGTTTGATATCGATGGTCTGCGTCTCGATGTGGCATATATGGTTGACCGCGATTTCTTAAAGCGGCTTCGCTGGGAGAGCAGCCAGTGGAAGGACGAGTTCTTTCTGGCCGGTGAGATCCTGGGTGGCGATTACAACCAGATCATGAACGATGAGATGTGCCACTCTGCAACGAACTATGAATGCTACAAAGGACTGCATTCAAGCTTCAACAGTATGAACATGTTTGAGATCAACCATTCGCTGATGCGTCAGTTCGGACCGGAAAACTGGACACTCTACCGCGGAAAGCACATGTTTTCCTTTGTTGATAATCATGATGTCAGCCGGATCGCAAGTGTATTGGAAAATCCTGCGCACCTGCCGCTGATCTATACGATGATGTTTGGCATGCCCGGCATTCCGGTAATCTATTATGGAAGCGAGTGGGGCGCAAAGGCGCATAAGTCGGAAGGAGACCCCGCACTCAGAGCCTGCTTTGCCGCACCCGAATGGAACGAACTTACTGATCATATCGCCGCATTATCAAAGGCATGGAGGGAATCGCATGCACTGCAGTATGGAGATTTTACTTCCCTGCATCTGACCAACCGCCAATGTGTCTTCCGGCGCGAAGCAGACGGCGAGCGCGTACTGGTATGTGTCAACGCAGATGGCGCAGACTACACGGCGCATTTTGATGCGGGCGCCGCAAGCGGAACAGATCTGCTGACCGGGGAGACGGTATCCTTTGAAGGCGGACTGCAGATGGGAGCATACAGCTCGATGGTGATTTGTTTATAGTGAATCGGACCATTGTCGAGGTTTTGTTAACAAATACGGTTTGGATTAGAGATATTATAATCTAGCTCGTAAATTTTCAGGGCAATTACGGTCTGAATTAGAAATATTTGAATATAGTGAGAAGTGTTTGGAGATGGCTCGTAATGCCTTTGGAAAATTACGGGTTGAAATAGGTATATGCTAACTAAACTCGTAATGGGGATCTGAAAAATAAGTATTTGAAGAAAGAAAAAGCTGCCACGAGTCTCGTGACAGCTTTTTTGGAGAGAGTTATGAAATTCAGTCAGGTTTAAGATACAAACCTACCAGGTAACCGCAATGTCTAACTGGTTCGGGTTGCTGCTTGCAAATCCGCCGGTATCGCATACGATGCAGGTACCAAGGCTGGATTCTACGAGAGAACCACGCGGATGTACATTCAGGTTTGCGGCACACATGATGTAATCACCATACATCTTTACGCCGTCTTCACGAACCCAGTACTCACCTTCAAAGCCCTGGTTCTGCATGAGTCGGATCACACCTGACATATCCAGGTTGTAATAGGTCTCTTTTCCGCTCGGTCCCTGAACGACGCCGGCCTGTTTGGTCAGTACCGGGCCATCCCAGTCATTATTATAGGTATCTTCTTCGGAGATCTCAGCATCTTCAGCTGCTTCTTCGACATCTTCTGCCACATCTTCAACCAAGGAGATGTAATCGCCTGATACAAAACCAGTAGCATTGTTATAGGTAATCTGATACCAGCCGTTTTCTGTTTCTTCTTCAATGGAAACGGTAGAACCCTTCTTTAATTTACCAAGCACGGAATCGCTGGTTGTGTCACCGCTTCTTACATTTAATACGGAAGCTGTCACTTCGCCTGTGCTCTCAGCAGCAAGTGCCGGAACAGAAACCAGAGCAGAAATAGCGAGTGCAGCGGTCAGTCCGTAAAGCATTCTGTTTTTCATTGTTAAAACTCCTTTAAATTGGTACATGTTAAAACTATTACAAAATGTTACAGAAATGTTACAAATTGTGTAATATGTGTGACATTATATGAAAGCCATATCCATACGTCAAATTTGTATACAGTCCCTGAAAAGACAAAAATTCGTGCAAAAATCACAATACAGGTGAAAAATATTTGAAGATGTTGTAAAATATTTATAAAAGAAGTAGAAGAAGCACCCCGGGAAACAGGGCTTGGCGGCAGAAACAGCGAAAATCTATGTGCAATTTTCATAAAATTTCGCCCGGGTTGGGCGTGAAGCGTTCAATACAGGAGATTTTTGGAAAGAAATGGAGGTATCTGCGATGACAAATGAAACATATATCAATGAGCAGATCAAACGGATTGATAAGGCGATCAAGCTGGCAGAGCGCACACGGGACCTTTCTATTGAGCTGCGCAAGTTTTCTCAGCAAACACAGAAAAATGCTGATGTCAAAGGGGATGACTTCGCAGAGGATACTCTGAAATATTTTGATACGAGTTATACACAGGGGCAGATCGAACGACTGCACTTAAACCTGGATGATCTGAAGAAAAAGCTGATCGAGATTAAGATCAAAAATGACGAGCTGCTGTTTGAAGGTGGATTCCTGCTTTGCATTGATAAGAAGATCGGAGATATCTTCTTAAGTAATACGTTATGCCTGATGCAGCCAAATGACGCAAAGGCATTGGAGGTCATGGATGATACGATCACAAAATTAAAAGAGCTGCGGGAGGAACTTGTATAGGAAAAAGTGCAAGGATTCTTGAAAATATCGCATTTAGTCAGTTGACGGTAGCCATAGAATCTTCTATGATATGTGCAATGCAATTGAATACGGCGAAACGAAACCTGCAGAATCGATCATGAGACTGTGGGTGGATCGCACTCTGGAGAATCCCGCTCAGGGCGGGTGCCGAAGGGGCAAAATACAGCAATGCTGTATGAATCTCTCAGGCAAAAGGACAGAGACCATTCTTATGATAGTTTTAGGTCCGACGGAGTGTATGCCGTCGGACTTTTTTGTTAGGAGGGAAAATGGAACAATTTGGGCTTTTACTGGACAAAATTGACGGATATGTATGGGGGGTACCGCTGATCGTTCTGATTCTGGCGGGCGGTATCCTGCTGACCGTACGTGTTGGCTTGCTGCAGGTCAGACGCCTGCCGCTTGCCTTAAAATGGATGGTCAAAAATGAAGAAGGCGGACACGGAGAGATCTCAAGCTTTGGAGCTTTGTGTACGGCGCTTTCGGCAACGATCGGTACCGGAAACATCGTCGGTGTCGCAACGGCAGTTTGTGCCGGCGGACCTGGTGCGCTGTTCTGGATGCTGGTTGCGGCGTTTTTTGGAATGGCAACGAAATTCTCAGAGGGTCTGCTTGCGGTCAAATATCGCCAGGTCGATCCGGAAACAGGACACAGCCTGGGCGGTCCTTTCTATTATATAGAGCGCGGTATGGGACTGAAGTGGAAATGGCTTGCAAAGATCTTTGCATTCTTCGGTGTCTGCGTTGGTCTGTTCGGTATCGGAACCTTCAGCCAGGTAAACGGTATTGCGAGCGCGATCAAGAACTTTTTTGATCCGGAGACATTACATGCAGTAACCATCCCGGGCCTTGGCGAGTACTCCATCGCAGTTGTCATATCTTCTCTGGTTCTGACATTTTTTGTAGCACTGGTTCTGATTGGTGGCATCAAGCGAATCGCAAATGTCAGCCAGATCATCGTGCCGTTTATGGCAGTCGTCTATGTAGCATTTGTTGTGATCCTGATCGTGGTCAATATCACACATATTCCGGCAGCGGTCGTAACGATTGTAGAGGGCGCGTTTAACCCGCGTGCGGTGACGGGCGGTATCGTCGGATCAATGATCGTCGCGATGCAAAAGGGTATCGCCAGAGGTATCTTTTCGAATGAAGCAGGTCTTGGTAGTGCGCCGATCGCGGCAGCAGCGGCACAGACCAAAGAGCCGGTGCGCCAGGGTCTGGTCAGCATGATGGGTACATTTATCGACACCATCATCATCTGTACGATGACTGGCCTTGCGATCGTCCTGACAGGGGCATGGCAGCAGCCGGGATTAGAGGGTGTTCAGGTTACGACCTATGCATTCCAGAACGGGTTGCCGTTCCCGAACCAGGTCGCAGCCTTTATCTTAATGATCTGTCTGGTATTTTTTGCCTTTACAACAATCCTCGGTTGGGATTATTATAGTGAAAGGTGTCTGGAATACCTGACAGGCGGAAAGACCAGACCAATCAAGGTCTTCCGCACACTTTACATCATTGCTGTTTTCATCGGACCATATATGACCGTCAGCGCAGTTTGGACCATTGCTGATATTTTCAACGGACTGATGGCGATCCCGAACATGATCGCATTGTTTGCATTGAGCGGTGTTGTGGCAAAGGAGGTCAGGGATTTCTTCCAGGCAGAAAAACATAAAATGAAATAAAGGGGAAACAATATGATTTTTCACAACGTACTGGAAGCAATGGGGCACACCCCGGTGATCGAGCTGCGAAAAATGACAGGACCTGACGACGCGAGAGTGCTCGTAAAATACGAGGGCTTAAACGTCGGGGGATCCATCAAGACGCGTACCGCTGCGAAGATGATTGAAGAAGCAGAAAAGCGAGGCATCTTAAAAGAAGATTCGATCATCGTAGAGCCGACGAGCGGAAACCAGGGCATCGGCCTTGCACTGGTCGGTGCGGTTAAAGGGTATCGCGTGATCATCATCATGCCGGACTCCGTCAGCAAGGAACGCCGCATGCTGGTTTCGCAGTACGGTGCGGAAGTCAAATTGATCCATGACAATAACGATATCGGGGAGTGTATTGAGAAATGCATCGCCCTGGCAAAGAAAATGGCATCAGAAGACCCGCGCGTCTTTGTGCCGAACCAGTTCAGCAATCCGGACAACCCGCTGGCACACATTGAGGGCACAGCGTTAGAGATCCTCGACCAGGTGGATGTGCCGATTGATGCGTTCTGTTCCGGCATCGGAACCGGCGGTACTTTAACAGGCGTCGGTCAGATCTTACAGAAAAAATGGCCGGACATTTTACTTTGTGCAGTCGAGCCGCAGAATGCAGCCATCCTTTCGGGCGGCAGTGTCGGTACCCATCAGCAGATGGGCATTGGTGACGGACTGATCCCGGATGTGCTGGATACAGATATTTACAAAGAGATCCACATCGTTACAGATGAGGAAGCCATTCTGACGACACAGATGCTTGCCAAAAAAGAAGGCATCCTTTGCGGAATTTCAAGTGGCACAAATGTCTGTGCGGCATTAAAGCTTGCAAAACGACTCGGAAAAGGCAAGACCGTATTGACGATCCTGCCGGATACCGGTGAGCGGTATTATTCGACACCGCTGTTTGAGGAAATCAGTTTCCTGTAAAAGAAAACAAAAATAAAACAGGATCAGGCCATTCGGCTTGATCCTGTTTTTGAAATAAGCGCTTATAATT